>JAWCOP010000001.1:0-25625 GCA_038847005.1 Bathyarchaeia archaeon
CCCCGAGGAGAAGGCACTGAGTCCCAAGCCGGTCAGGGAGATGGGATTGATCGCGAGGGCCATTTTGGATGGTTCAATTGCTTTGCGGAACGGGGAGGCCTTGGGGTTGGCGGAGGATTTGGTGGACGTGGCCTTCGATATAATCTCGAGCTTGTATGGGGGGAACGGGACTGCGAAGGATAGAGGTTGAGCTCTTGGGAGCCTTGGGGGATATCGCCGGAAGCGATCGGATTGAAATCGATGTCGATGGTCCAATCACCGTCAAAGGACTCATAGAGGAATTGGTAAGGAGTGTTGGCTCGGAGGAGTTCAGGAGGGCCATATTCGCACATGGCTCGGAGGATCCTAGGGCCTATACCCTGATATTGGTGAACGGCGTTGAGGTCGGCTCCATGGGCCTCTTGGATTCCGAGGTGAGGGATGGGTCGAAGGTGACCCTAATATCGCTTTGGCACGGCGGCTGAGCGGGGATTGGAGATGGTCGTGAGGAGGGGGGAGCATAAAGTCCAAGGCGGGAAGCTGATCAGGGTCCTATTGGAAGAGGATCGTGGGCACATAGCCCGGATAAGGATAACGGGGGATTTCTTCCTCCATCCGGAGGACGCCATATTCGAAATGGAGAGGGCCTTGGAGGGGGCGGAGCTCGCGGAGGGCCCTTTGCTGGGGCGGATCAAAGAGGTTTATCGGAGCACCGGGGCCCTCTCCATCGGGGCCGGGCCGGAGGATTTCGTTAAAGCCATCCTAGGGGCGAAGGCATGGAGCCCCGCAATATCAGGGCCTCAATAGGCACCGCGATTGCGCTGGGATTGGTTAGGGGGAGGGCGGCCGTCCCCCCGAGGACCGCTTACCTGTTGACCTATCACGAGGGGCGCTGCTCCTCCAATTGCGCCTTCTGCCCGCAGGCGAGCGGCGCGTCCTCCGAAACCGATAGGCTTTCCAGGGTTTTATGGCCAGCCTTCCCGACGGAGGAGGTTCTATCGAGGCTCGCGGCAATTGGGGAAGGGAGGGGGTTTGGGAGGATATGCTTGCAGGTCGTGAATTACGAGGGAGCACTCGAGGATTCGCTGAACCTGATAAACCGCATCAGGCGCTATTCGAGCCTCCCGATCTCCATCTCCTGCCAGCCATTAAGCCAGGATCGGCTTCGGGAATTGAGGGGGGCCGGGGTCGAGAGGGTGGGGATACCGCTGGATGCGGCCAACGGGGAGTTATTCGAAAGGGTTAAGGGTCGCTCGGCCGGCGGGCCATATCGATGGGAGGAACATTTCCGATCCTTAAGGGATGCCGTGTCGATATTCGGGCGGGGGATGGTGACGACGCATTTGATAGTTGGCTTGGGCGAGCGGGACGTAGATCTTTGTAAGATAATGCAGGAGCTCAGCGACTCCGGCATCTCCACGGCCCTCTTCGCCTTCAGCCCGATCAAAGGCACGGCTCTCGAGGGCTTAGCTCCCCCCAGCTTGGCCCGCTATAGGAGGATCCAGTTGGCTAGGCATTTGATCGCGAACGGATTGTCGCGCTTCGAGCGGATGGAGTTCGATGATGGGGGCCGCATAACGGAATTTGGGATTCCGTCCCATATGATCCTCGGGGCGATCGGATCTGGGGAGCCCTTCGAAACCTCGGGATGCCCGAGCTGCAATCGCCCCTTCTACACGGAAAGGGTCAAGGGCCCCCTTTATAATTTCCCGAGGCCCCTTCGGGAGGATGAGCTCGAGGAGGCAAAGGCCTTGGCGATCGGATCGCTTGAGGTTGGTGAATGAGGTTGAGGGAAACTTGGAGATTGATAGGAATCAGCTCAAATGATGCTTATACGAACATGGCCATAGACGAGGCCATCCTGAGGTCTAGGGCGGCCGGGAGGGCCCCGAATACGATCAGGTTCTACAGGTGGAGCCCCTCGGCCGTTTCCATAGGGTTCTTCCAAAGCGTGGAGGAGGAGGTCGATATCGAATCCTGCGAAGAGCTAGGGGTGGATATAGTCAGGAGGCCGACCGGCGGAGGGGCCGTGTATCACGACAGCGATGGGGAATTGACCTACAGCTTAGTGGTGGATGTGGGGAACCAGAGGGTTCCGGCCGATTTCCTCAGCTCCTATAGGGCCCTTTGCGATGGCATAGTCCGCGGCTTGAGGGACCTCGGCCTAGATGCCCATTTCAACCCGGTCAACGATGTGCTCGTGGGCGGGAGGAAGATCTCTGGGAACGCCCAAACTAGGAGGTTGGGGACCGTTCTGCAGCACGGAACTGTGCTCCTGCGCGCCGATCTCTCGAGGATGTTCCGGGTCCTAAGGATCGCGGATGAGAAGCTTAGGGATAAGATGATATCGGCGGCGCAGGAAAGGGTCACGACGATCGAGAGGGAGCTCGGGAGGGCCGTCGGGTTCGAGGAGGTCTCGGACGCCCTGAGGCGCGGGTTTGAGGAGGCCTTGGGGATAGAGCTCGAGGAGGGGGATTTGAGCAAGGAGGAGCGCTCCTTGGCGATGGAGCTGAGGGGGAAGTACTCGAGCCGTGAATGGATATACATGCGATAGGGCCGGGCGGGAGCGGGATATAGGCTTCCCGGATCCCTCAGGGCCCAAGGGGGAGATCCTATTCTACGAGCCCAGCTTCGCCCCGGGGGGGCGGGGGAGGGGGGGTTCCCCCCTCTCGTTCCCATCGATCTCGATCACGGGGACCCGGTGCGCCCTGAGCTGCAAGCATTGCGGCGGTAGGCTCCTGAGGGGCATGATCCCGGCGGGATCCCCCGAGGAGCTATTGGCCGTTTGCGAGGGGATAAAGGAAAGGGGGGGCATCGGGTGCCTCATAAGCGGGGGTTGCGATCGGGGCGGCTCCGTGCCGCTGGCGGGATTTTTGGAGGCTATATCGAGGATCAAGCGGGATTTGGGGCTCAAGGTCGTGGTCCATACGGGGATCGTGGGGAAGGGGGTCGCGGAGGGCTTGGGGAGGGCCGGGATCGATGCGGCCCTGATCGATCTGATCGGATCGGCCGAGGCGATACGGGAGGTTTACGGCCTAGAGGCGAGCCCGAGCGATTACGAAAGGTCCTTGAGGTTGCTCCGCGAGCACGGGGTCCCGATCGTGCCGCATATACTGGTTGGTATTCATTATGGGCGGCCGAGCGGCGAGCTGGAGGCCTTGAGGATCTCCTCCGAATGTGGCCCCCAAGCGCTCGCGTTCATAGTCCTGACCCCCATAAGGGTGACCCCAATGGAATCAGCCGCGCCCCCTAGCCCCTCGGAGGTGGCGGGGCTCATATCCGCGGCCAGATCGGCCCTGCCCGATGTCCCATTGGCCCTCGGTTGCATGAGGCCGAAGGGGAGCCATAGGGCCGAGTTGGATGTGCTCGCGATAAGGGCCGGGGTGGATGCGATAGCCCTCCCCTCGAGCTCGGCCATCGACCTAGCCAAATCGATGGGCATCGAGATCCGCTTCTCCAAGACGTGCTGCTCTTTAGTCCATGAGGATGTCTTGCATCCCCCTTCCTAAGCATATGCCCCCATATTTCGATCTAGTCGTCCACAGATGCCCTCAGCATTAGGAAGAAATCCCAACATAATGGGAGGCGCCCGGGAGTTTCCATATCGATGATTTTGAATTTCATAATTAAAAGAGTGGTTAGTTATTTTGTTAATATTAAGTTTAAAAAAGGGCAGATAAAGGTTTGGAGGACTCATAGCTGTTTTTAACCACTACCAATACATAACCCAATAAAATGAAATAGCTTCCGCGAATCTCCCAGCCTGGCCCATGCCTTTTTCATGCGTCAAGTTTTAACGTTTTGTAAAAACTGGAGGTGGCTCTTTATGCTCATAAATATTTGCTTTCGTAAATGTTATTGTAGTCCGAAGTGTTAGTATTCTGAGCTTTCTCCCAGTATTCTCCCGACATTGTGATATTTCTTCCGTTCACCATTTTATTAAAAACCTTATGAAAACGAGTATTAATGTCTCGAGTGATCCAGCTTAAAATGATGGATGAAAATAAATCAAAGGAAAGAGATCAAAAATTCTTTGGGACCATTTTAATCCCCTCCATCGCCCCCAATGGCCTTCTATTCTGAAGGAGTTCCGGAGCTCGAGGCGCTTCCATACCGGCCCCTCCGATCCCTAAGCCAAAGCGGAGCAATATTTCGTTTCAAAAAGCTTTTTATGTTGCGGAAAGAGATAGTTTAATGAAAACGAGGTGCGGGGGCATGGAGAGGTCCAGCCTCCTCCTCTTGGCAATTCTCTTGGGCCCCACGATTCACCTCCCGATCGCTCTGGCCTCGCCCCAATGGCCGGGCTATCATCAATTGGTCATCAAGGCTTGGACGGATGAGGACCATTGCGAATTGAGGGCCTTGGTCGATGTTTATTGTCAAGGGGGGTTCCTTTGGTACGGCGGTTGGTATTGGAGGGTCATAACCCCGGCCGCCATTTACGTGCCGGATCGCACTAGGGTCCACGTCTTCCTTATCGAGGACCCGCCATGCCATGGTGATCTGTTCCTATGCTGGGATAACTACGGCATCGCCAGGGGGCCGGAGGGGCGGAGGGACTGGTATTTGGATGCCGTCGGCGATAGGACCATCGTCGCCACCTACCGAAAGAGAGGGGATTTGGAATATCCGGCCGAGCCTTGGTATTGCCAATTGATCGTAAGGGCTTGGACCGAGGAGCACCATTGCGAGTTGAGGGCCCGCGTGGAGGTTTCCTATGAGGCGATCGATGGCCGCTGGGTCGAATATCAAAGCGTTTGGACGCCGGCCATCATATTGGTGAAGAGATGCAGCAGGGTCTACGTCTTCTTGAGGGAGGATCCGCCATTCGAGAGTCAATTCCTCTACTGGGATAATTATGGGATCGCGAGGGGCCCCGAGGGCAATAGGAATTGGTATTTGGACATGACCGGGGATAGGACCATGGTCGCCACTTATCGCTGATGGGAAATAGCGCATCTCCATAATCCCGATTGGATCCGATCCCCTAATGAGCGCTCATGAGATCTGGTTATGGAACAAGCGGGGAGCTTGGACCAGAGGGGCCATCGCTGGCTAAATCGCTTAATAAAGGGTCGCCCCATCGGCCCTTGGTGAGAGCGCGCTTTGTCCGCGGGGAAGTTCGAGCTTGCGGTCATGGGAGGGGGGCCCGGTGGCTACGTGGCCGCCATAAGGGCGTCCCAGCTCGGCCTAAGGGTGGCGTTGATCGAAAAGGAGGGGCTGGGCGGCACTTGCACCCATAGGGGCTGCATACCGACTAAGGCGCTCCTGAGGAGCGCAGAGATCTACAGGCTAGTGAGGGCCGGGGAGGAGTTCGGCGTAAGGGCTGACAATATAAGCTTCGATTTGAGGGCGGCCATGGCCAGGAAGGATCGAATAGTTTCGAGGCTGGCGAAGGGCATCGAGTCCCTGATGGCATTGAACGGCATAGAACTCTTCAGGGGAGAGGGGCGCCTCCGGCCGGGCGGGGTCGTGGAGGTGAGGGGCGAGGGCTCGGCTTCTGAGATCCGCTTTGAGAAGCTGATAATCGCGACCGGCTCCTCGCCCCTGCGGCTCCCCATCCCTGGCGCTCGATCCCCGGGGATCATCACGAGCGATGAGGCGCTGAGGCTCGAGGGGGTGCCCCGGAGCCTTGTGGTGATAGGCGGCGGGGCCGTTGGCCTCGAGCTCGCCGCGCTCTTCGGCGATCTGGGCTCCTCGGTAACGGTCTTGGAGATGATGCCCCAAATATTGCCCGGCGAGGATCCAGAGGCCGCGGGGGCGATGGCCAAGGCCCTGAGGCGAAGGGGCATAACGATTGAAACCGGGAGCAAGGTTTCCTCCATAGAGGATGGGCCCGGGGGCCTGAAGCTGGTGAGGGCCGCTAAGGAGGGGGGCCAAAGGGTTTTCGAGGGAGAACTGGTCCTAATGGCGGCGGGCAGGGCCCCGAACACCAAGGGCATCGGCTTGGAGGGGACTGGGGTGGCGATGGATGGCAACGGAAGGATCGTTGTGAACGATCGCATGGAAACGAACGTCCCAGGCATATTCGCGGTCGGGGATGTGGCCGGGAGATACATGCTCGCCCACTCGGCCATGGCCGAGGGCATCGTCGCGGCCGAGAACGCCGCCGGGCTCGATTCAAGAATGGATTACGCCGCGGTCCCAAGATGCGTTTACGGTGAGCCCGAGGTGGCATCGGTGGGCCTATCCGAGGCCGAGGCGAGGGAAACGCATGGGGACGTGATCGTGGGCAGGTTCCCGATGCTCGCGAGCGGGAGGGCCCTCACGCTCGGGGAGAGGGAGGGCTTCGTGAAGCTCGTGGCCGATGTCGAGTACAAGGCCCTGCTGGGGGCCCAGATAGTGGGCCCGAGCGCCAGCGAATTGATCCACGAGATCGCGGTGGCCATGCGCTCCGAATGCACGCTCGAGTGCCTAGCGGAGGCGATCCATGCCCATCCGACCTTGGCCGAGGCCATCAGGGAGGCGGCCTTGGATGGGCTCGGGAGGGCCTTGCATACGCATAAGTGAAATTGCATGGGTCATAGGAATTAAGAAAGGTATCGTCCATTGCAAATTCCCGAGGGCCAAGATGTTTAAAAATTGAGGAAAAACAAATGTTTGCAATTTAATGAATAAATTTGACATATATTTAAATATTTTGCAGAAACATATATATATTATCCCTTTACCCGGGAAGGTAAAAACGGAATGAGGTGCGCGCGATGGACATCTATCTATGGGGTATAGCCGCATACTCCGTATTGATAATCCTCGTGAGCGCAATTGCAGCTAAGAAAGCGAAATCCTTTACAGATTATGTAGTCGCTGGTAGATCAATGCCCCTCTGGGTCTTGATCGGCACGCTTTGGGCCTCTTGGCTAGGCGCAGGGACCATATCCGGCAATGCCGCCCTGTATTACTCCTTTGGCATAGGCGGGCTCTGGTTCGCCTTCGCTGGCCCAGCGGCGCACAGCATACTGATAGCCCTTTCGAAGAGGCTGAGGGCTTTGGGACAATATACAGTACCAGACATACTCGAAATCAGGTACAGTCCAATCGCTAGGTACATAGGAGCGATACCCGCGATACTGGGCTTCACAGCCATAACGGGGTATCAGATGAAGGCCATCGGCTATGTCATCGAAGTGATCTCTGGGATACCAAGTTGGCAGGGATTCCTCTACGGAGCCATCATAGTGGTGGGATATACCCTCGCCGGGGGGATCTGGGCCGTTGCCTATACGGATGTCGTCCAATTGATATTCATGGAGCTCGGGCTGATCATAGGGGCCGTTATGGCCGTGTCATCGGTTGGGGGGATTTCCGCCTTCCAAGCGAAGCTCCCGCCGGCCCACTTCAACCTGCTGGGCTACTTCGATATATTCAAGGCCCTGGGATACTTCTTTCCCCTATTCTTCTTGGCCTCGATAGACCAAAACCTTTACCAGAGGATGTACGCCTCTAAAGATGCCAAGACAGCACGTTATGGAGCCATGGCGCTGTTCTTTGGTGCATTCTTCACCTTCCTCTTGGTCATGACGGTATCGATGGCCTCATACGCGGCGAACCCAAAGATAAAACCGGACATGGCGGTCTTCTGGGCCGGTAAGAACCTATTGCCGCCTTGGGCGGGCGTGATCCTATTGGTGGGCGCGCTGGGCTTGATAATGTCAACCGCGGATTCCTATCTGCTCTCGCCAGCCACGAACATCTCCAGGGACTACATCCAGAGGCTCTGGCCCAAAGTAACCGATAAGCAACTGATTTGGATCACTAGGGCGTTCGTATTGATACTGGGAACTATAGCCTATGTCTTGGCCGGTTATTTCGAGTCGGTTCTGGCAATGGTCATAGTGGCATACACAATCTACGGAGCCGCTCTCTGGCCACCGGTGATCTCCGCCTTCTTCTGGAAGAGGGCCAATGCCCCCGGCGCCATAGCGGGGATCCTAGGAGGCTTCGCCGGAACGATAATCGGGTACTGGCTCCAGATCTCAGGAGTCCCATGGGCAAAGGCGACGCCGCTGATATACATGGGCATAATACCGGCCATAGTGGCCATGGTCGTGGTGACGCTAGCGACGAAGCCCCCGCCGCCGGAGAAGCTGGAGCCGTTCGCATCGAAGGGATGACCTCCAAGGATCGATTGGGCGCTGCGGCGCCAATCCCCATTTTCTTTTTATCATGGTTGTGATTAATTCCATGTCGTTGGGGACGGGTATGTCGGATCTTGTATTCGTGTTGTCCGGGGCAACCGTCATAGACGGGACCGGAAAAGGTCCAGAGAAGGACCTCTGCGTTGAGGTTCGCGATGGCAGGATCTCCGGGATCTTCTCATCGGAGGATTGCCCGAAGGGACGAATGGAGATCGACCTTGGGGGAGCCTTCCTCCTCCCGGGCCTAATAGACGCCCATGTCCACTTGGACTGGGATGGGGGGAAGGATCCCTTGAGCACCATGTCGAGGGAGGGCCCCATGCAGGCGCTCCTGAGGAGCTACGCCAATTCCATGAGGGCCCTCAGGTCGGGCATAACATCCCTGAGAGATCTGGGATCCGTCGAGGATGTGGCCATAGAGCTCAGCAAGGCCATAAGGGAGGGGAAGCTCTTCGGACCGACCGTCGTGGCGAGCGGGAGGATGCTAAACATAACGGGCGGGCACGTCCCGGCCATCGGTTACATAGCCGATGGCATAGATCAGGTAATCAGGGCCGTCAGGCATATGAAAACGGTCGGCGCCCAAGTCATAAAATGCGCCGCGACCGGGGGGGCATATGGGCCCGAGGAGATCGGGCCACCGACCTATACATTGGAGGAGTTGAGGGCGATCGCCGATGAGGCCCATAGGCTGGGCCTCCCGGTAGCGGCCCACGCTCTTAGCGCCGCCGGCGTTGATAACTGCGTTAAAGCTGGAATCGACACGATCGAGCATGGCGCCTCCCTCAGCGACTACGCGATTGATGGAATGCT
This sequence comes from Bathyarchaeia archaeon, assembly GCA_038847005.1. GTDB lineage: Archaea > Thermoproteota > Bathyarchaeia > 40CM-2-53-6 > CALIRQ01 > CALIRQ01. Next base: position 8,931 of record JAWCOP010000001.1, read on the forward strand.
CAAGAATGGGACCATATGGGTCCCAACCCTTTACGTCTATCGAAGGCTGGCGGAGGGGGAGGGAGAGGTTTCGGATTGGGTCGTTGAGAAATCCAAGACGGTCGTCAAATGGCAGACGGAGAGCTTCAGGAAGGCCTTGAAGGCGGGCATCAAGATGGCCGCTGGGACCGACTCTTGGTCGCCCACCGTCGGCCAAGACCCGATCCTAGTGGAGGAGCTGGTCGAGAGGGTTAGGGCGGGCATCTCGCCCATGCAGGCCATTATGAGCGCCACCAAGGTAGCCGCGGAGGCCCTGAGAATAGATGGGGAGGTCGGGACGATAGAGGTCGGGAAGAGGGCGGACCTTCTGGCGGTCGATGCCGACCCGACGGCCAACGTGGCGAACCTCTCAAAGGTCAGGTTGGTCGTGAAGAGCGGGAAGGTCCTGTATGACTCGAGGGGGATCGACGTGATCTCCCCTTGGATAGGCGAATAAGGGCTGAAGGGGTTTGTTAGCCGCTCAAATGTCACGGCAATCCTTCATGGATCTCCTTTTTTAAGGGAGGGGCCCGGGCCCCTTTTCGAACGAGCCCCGAATAAGTTGTATTGGATTACGGAGATCAGTTTGGTCTACCTAAAAGTTTATCAATTGGTATTATAGAATGAAATACCGAGAGGGATGTCTGTCGTAAGCGTAAAGGTCCCCAAATGGCTCAAGGAGAAGATGAAAAAGCATGGCTCTGTTAATTGGCCCGAGGAGATCAGGAGGGCGATAATGGCCAAGATCGAGGAGATAGAGCGCATCCAAGCGGTTGAGGAGGCCATAAGGCTATTGGAGGCCGTTCCCTCGGCCCCCAGTGGAACGGCGAAAGCGCTCGTGAGGGAGGACCGTGATAGTAATTGACGCCTCCGCATTGGCCAAGTTCATATTGAAGGAGGGGGGTTGGAGGGACCTCGCCGAGCATCTCAAGGCCGGGACCGTTTCCGCTGATCACGCCATAAAGGAGGTCGCAAATGCCGTATGGAAGAGGTTCAAGCGAGGGGCGATATCGCTGAGGGAGTCCGAACTCATGCTGAATGCTTTGGAAAGGCTAGTGGGAAATTCCGTTATCATCGAGGACGAATCGGCCCATATGGGGGAGGCCATCAGGATAGCGTTTAGCCGGGATATAGCGATCTACGACGCCATCTACATAGCCATCGCCAAGCATAAGGATCTGGCGCTATTGACCGCGGATGAGCGACAGGCCGAGGCCGCGAAGGGGGAGGGCGTGATGGTCATTCGAATCGATCAGGAGCCCTCGGGATCCGGGGGCGCGCGAGGGGAGGGGCCCGCCGCGCCCTAGGGGGAGTGGTATGGAGGGAACGGGCGAACCCGATGGCCCCCGATCCTTGGCGGCGATCTCGGCATCCCACGGCCTGAACCATTTCTACTTCCTCGTTCCGCCAATGGCCCTACCGTCCATCATGTCCGAACTCGGCCTATCCCATTACGCCGCGGGCTTGGTGGTCGGCGCCTTCGGCCTTACCTACGCGTTGCTCCAAATACCCTTCGGCCATATCGCCGAGGGATTGGGGAGGAAGCGCGTCATCCTCATCGGCCTCTTGGCCTGCTCGGCCGGCATGGCCTTGGCCGGGCTCTCCGAGGGCTTCTGGCAACTCCTAATGGCGCATCTGCTGGCCGGGGCGGGAGGGGCGACTTATCACCCGGCGGGCATATCGCTCGTCTCGGATCTCTTCGAAAGGAAGAGGGGGGAGGCCATGGGATATCACCAAACCGGCGGGGCCATAGGGGCGTTCGCCTCCCCGCTCCTGACGGGCGCCTTGATGGCATCCCATGGATGGAGGTTCGCATTCCTTTTCCAATCGGCCTACGGCGTCCTAATGGCGCTGATCCTGCAGCTGGCCCTCGAGGAGCCAGCGGAGAAAGGTCATAAGGGGGTCCCTCGGGGCGGTGTGGGGTTCCGGGGGTTCGGCCCGGCCCTCGCCTTCGTGGCGGCCGCCACGATATACCTTTTGGGCTATAGGGGACTCACGGCCTTCGCCCCCGCGTTCTTCGTTGAAAAGCGCGGGCTCGATATAGCGGGCTCGGCCATGATGTTCTCGGCCCTGCAGGTGGCCGGGATATTCGGAGGCCCGATCTGCGGGAGGCTATCCGACGCCATCGGGAGGAGGGCGCTCCTCGCGGCCCTCATCGCGGCCCAAGCCGCGCTCCTATTTGCCATAACGGCGTCTTGGGGATGGTCCCTCCTTTTCGCGTTGATCCTCTATGGATTCGCAATATTCGGGATCCTAGCCATACAGGACGCGTTCATAACGGAGCTCGTCCCCATGGCCATGAGGGGGGCCCTATTGGGCATATACGTGGCATCGAACTTCCTGACGTCGGCGATCGTACCCCCCTTGGCCGGCGGGATGATAGATCTATGGGGATATGAGGCGGCCTTCCCCGCGCTATCCCTCCTGACGCTCGCCGGGATACCGATCCTGATCTTGGGAACGCGGGGGAAGGAGGGCCCAAAGCCCTGATGATCCAGCGCGATCCTTGGCCAAGCCCCTCGAGGCGGATTTTCGCCCCAAAGGGCCCTCTCGGTAGAGCCCCACTTCCCGTGGGGCTCTACGCCGCTTCGATCCTATAGCTTCTGGTTATCTCGGCCTTCTCGGCCAGCATGGCCCTTACGGAGCAATATTTCAGCTCCGATAGCTCTATAGCCCGGGCGACCTTTTCCTCCTCCAAGCCTCTGCCCTTGACCACGTATTCCACATGGATCCGCTCATAGTAGCGGGGATGCTCCTCCCTCCGCTCCCCGGAAACGTTAACCTCGAGGCCCACCAGCTCCTGCCTCTGCTTCCTGAGTATGGAGACGACGTCTATGCCCGTGCATGCCCCGAGGCCCATTAGTATCAGCTCCATTGGGCTGACCCCAAGCATCCTGCCATCCCTTTCGGTCGCATCGATCACTATCGATTGGCCCCCCTCGTTCGTGGCCAAGAATTTAAGGTCCCTTATCCATTGAACGCTCACGGCCTTTCGGCTCAGCGCCAATCACCAACCCAAATGGGGCCCAGCAGGATTTTTATTTATCCTTCTCTCTCATCCATCCGGTGGCAGGAGCATTTGAGCGAATCCACCCCCACGGGAGTCGATGGCCTCGATCGGGCCATCGGCGGGGGTTTTCCCAAGGGCTCCTTGGTAATCGTGGCCGGCAACCCGGGGACCGGGAAGACCACCTTCGGCGTCGAGTTCCTCAGCGAGGGTTGGTCGCGATGGGGCGAGAGGGGCCTCCACGTCTCCTTCTCCGAGAGCACAGCCTCCCTCACCGCGACCTTCGGGCCCGGGTTCGGGAAATGCTGCGATGAGGGCGGGGTGAGGATCCTAGACTTCATACCCCTCAGGGACGAGGGTGCCTCGGCCATAACGGAGGCGATCATAAGGGAGGCGATCTCCCATGGGGCCAAGAGGCTCGTCGTGGATTCCTTGAACGCTTTGACTCAATCGATGGATCCGAAGGAGGTCAGGACCTTCCTTCAGGCGATCTTCGGGAGGGTTGTTAGGCAGATGGGCTGCACCACGATCATGACCTTGGAGGTGCCCTTGGGCTCTGAGGGAGTGGGCCTTGGGATCGAGGAGTTCGTTGCGGATGGCCTCATATTGCTCAGGCGCGGGGATATCGAGGGCCGCATCTTCAGGGAGCTGGAGATCATAAAGCTCAGGGGCAGGAAGATCGAAAGGCCAAAGATGGCCTTCACCTTGGAGGGGGGATTCAGGGCGATACCCCAATTCGCCGGGGATTGGATAGGGGAGCGCGGAAAGTTCGAGCCCATGCCTGATCCAAAGGGAGGGTTCTCAACGGGGAACGAGGGCCTAGATGCCCTGCTCGGCGGGGGATTTCGGGCGGGGTCATTCGCCCTACTCGAGTTGGGTCCGGATCTTCCGCGCGGAGCCTATAACCTGATCAGGATCCCGATCTGGCTCAACTTCATCGCCAACGGGAATCGCTTGCTGGCGGTCCCGAACACCAGCGCGAGCGCTAGGGCATACAGATCGCTCCTGATAGAGTTCATGGATGAGGGGAAGTTCGATAAGAGCGCCAAGATCGCGGAGCTGGCCCGAGAAGGGCCCTTGGAACCCTACGCCTTCAGGCTCAGCGGAAGGAGCGCGTCCGCGGATTGTAGGGCCATCTTGCGCATCCTTAGAAGGCTGAAGGGGAGGGATGGCGGGAAATGCGTCGTCTACGTGGGGTGGGATGCGATCGATCGCTTCTACGGCCCCGAGGGCCGCAAGCTCCTCGCGCTCCTGTTCTCGGAGGTCAAATACAACGGCGATCTCCTGCTCGGCATAGTGAAGCCCGGCACCTCGTTCATCGACGACCTAAGGAGGAGCGCGGATTATTATCTGAAGCTCGTCCTCCTCAACGGCGCCCCCTGCCTCTACGGGGTGAAGCCCCGAACGGCCATATATCACTTCGAAAGGGATCCATCGAAGAACTACCCCAAGTGCCTGTTCACCGAGATCGTTTGAGGCTCAGGGCCGCGCCCGAGGGCGGGCCCGGATGCGCTCCGCAGCAGGGCGGATCCGACGCTCGGGCCGATTATCACGGATGCCAAGGAGAAGATGACGAGGGCCGAGTAGAGAGGATCGCTTATTATGCCCATTGCCCTCCCCAGCTCGGTGCCCGCCAAGGCCAAGCTCATCCTGCTGCTATGGAGGAAGCCCATAGCCAAGCCCTCCTTGGGGCGGAGGCCCAAGAGCTTGGATGCTATCCCAACGCCCGCGACCTTGCTGAGGATCCCTATTGCGGCCACTAGGAGCAGGGCCTCGATTCCCCAAGGAGCCCCGTATAGGCGCGAGAGCTCCATCGAGCTCCCCATCGAAACGAAGAAGAAGGGGATGAAGAAGCCGTAGCCGAACCCCATCAACTTCCTCTCGAGCTCCCCGCCGCTCTCCGTGAACTCCGATATCAATAGGCCGGCCATATAGGCGCCGAGCGTGAAATGGACCCTCATGGATTCGGAGAGGATCGCCATGAAGGCCACTAGGGCGAAGCAGATCCTGACCTCCAATTGCAAATGGGACCTATCCCTCGCCCATTCCACCAAGGGAAGCGCGGGCCTCAACCGCCTAACCAAGATCGGCAATGCGAACAATAGCGCGAATAGGGCCATGGTCGCGATCGCTTCCCTCCTAGCGCCCGTGGCCATCTCGAGGCCGGCGGACAATAGCATTAGGCTGGCCACTTCAACTATGACGGCCGATCCGACGAGCGCGTTCCGGAACCCGATATCGCATCGAACGGCCCTGGCGCAAATATTGACCTCGCCCAAGGAGGTCACGGAGAGGACCGCGCCCAAGAAAACCGGATCGGCGCCGAAGAGGCCCGATAGGTAGAATCCCGCCGCGAGGGGCACCAATATCGAGGGCAACGCGATCCCGACGGCCCTCCCATAGTTGCCCTTTATATCGTAAATGTTCGCCTCCAATCCACTCAGGAAGAGCAGGTACGTCAGCCCAAAGTATGAAACGAACTCCACGGGGGTTCCGCTCACGATCCCCAAGAGCGATTTCCCCAAAACTACCCCGGCCAGCACCTCCACCACGATCGTCGGGACCCTGAGCTTCTCGGAGATAAGAGGCGCTACCAATATGGCCATGAGCACGGCGCCCAAGGATACGATCGTGGAGTCCAAGCGCAACGACGTTCCGTTCGTGCCTATTCTGACCCTATTCCCCTTCAAATTTAAAAATGCTGGGTTTCACGCATAACCTACCCCTCCTTTGGAAATCATAAGGCATAAAAAATAGTAAAAATGTCATAAAAATCAATTATGGAGGGGCTCGCCCGATCGAGAATTAGCCAAGAGCGTATTTCACGTTTTCCCCTCCGCCACGATGGTTTCAAGCGGAGCTTCAAGGGATACCTTTATATTCATTTTCAAATACGCTTTATCATAAGGCGTTTATAATGATAAAGAGAGTGAAAATCCCCGGCCTAATTCTCATAATTACAATAGCCCTAGGGGCTGTTGGAGCGATCCTACCAGAGGCTCATGCTTGGGATCTCCTCGTTTCCCCGGGATCTAGGTCGACCGTCCCCGGGGGGACCGTGACCTTCTCAATCCAAGTCACCGGCCCCGCGACCCCTTTCACCATACAGCTTCTGGTATCCCCCCCGACCCTCGGGATCACCGTTTCCTTTTCCCATAACAATTTGCATGCGCCCTATTCGTCCGTTATGTATGTGCACGTATCCCCCACCCAATCGCCCGGCACCTACCCGGTATATCTGTGGGGCCATCCCTCGGGAATCCCATTCCCCGGCCCGGGCAACATAGCTAGGACCGTCTACGTGGTCGTCGGGGCCCCGATCCCCACGACCGATTGGGAGTTATTCAATCCCTATATAACGCCGGCTTCGCCGAAGGAGGGGGACAAGGTCTACTTCGGGGTCTGGATGCGGGCGCTGGCATCAACCGCGCCGTTCCCCCAGACGGTCCGACTCCACCTATACTTCGCCGGGACCACCGTGAGCATGTCTCTGCCTTATCCAGGCCCGGCCGGCATGTCCTATAGGTTACAATACCCGACGCCTTGGACGGCCAAGGAGGGCTCCTATGTCGTCAGCTGGGCGATCGATCCCCCACCCTATCAATACAACGACCCGAACAGGGCCAACAACATGGCCTCGTTGCCCTTCTCGGTCGGGGCCGCCCCTCCGCCATTCAACTTCGCCATCAAGGTGGCCCCGGAATCGCGGTCGGTGAAGGCGGGCAAGTCGGCGACGTTCACCGTTAGCGTAATTCTAGCCTCCGGGACGGCCCAGCCGATATCGCTGAGCTTGGAGGGATTGCCCGAAGATACTTCCCATTCCTTCAGCCCGGCATCGGGCACGCCAACCTTCACATCAACCCTGACCGTTTCGACGGAGGCATCCGCCCCGCCCGGGACTTACCAGCTCACGATAAGGGGGGAGGGGGGAGGGGTGACGCAATACGCAACGATTGGCCTCACCATCGAGAAGGCCAAGGCGGCGAGCTCCCTATCGCTCTCGGTGAGCCCCACATCGCTCAAGCTTGGGGAATCGGTTTCGGTCGTTGGAACGCTCTCGCCCGCGATAGCGGCCACCGTGGAGCTCGTCTACCGCAGGCCCGATGGCTTCGAGCTCTTGAAGCAGGTCGCCACGTCCGCATCCGGGGCCTTCTCCGACTCCCTCAAGCCCGATATGGTCGGCGCATGGTCCGTTAGGGCTCGATGGGCCGGCGATGCGGATCGGGAAGGTTCCGAGAGCGCCCCGGCATCGTTCTCGGTGGAGGCCCCGCCCCCCAAGCCTTGGTGGGAGGCGATCCCGGGCGGCCTGACGGGCCTGATGGCGTTGATCCTAATCGCGTTGGCGATCGTCATCGCGGCCTTAGCCCTGAGGGGGCGGGGGCAAAGGAGCGGAGCCCAGCCCGCGCCAAAGTCGGCCCCTCCCGCCGCCCCAACCGCCGTTGCGAATCGATGTCCGAACTGCGGCGCCGAGTACCCGGAGGGCTCGGCCTTCTGCCCCAAGTGCGGGGAGAAGATCCAATAGGCTTCCGAATGGATGGGCCGGCGGGGACGCGGCCCTCAAGGGGGAGCTGGGAATATTAATCCCGCAAGCCCCCCTTCGCGCTGGATGATCCCATGGGCAGGATCGTGAGGGTGGCATCCGTTCAATTCTGCTCGGCGGCCAGTAAGGCGGAGAACTTGGCCAAGGCGAAGCGGTTCCTTAGGAGAGGCGCAGAATTGGGGGCCGAGCTCGTTTGCTTGCCCGAGTGGTTGCCGCAGATAGCGGAGCCGGCGAACTTCCCGAGGATCGCGGAGCCCCTCGATGGGCCCTTCGTGAGCGGCCTCAGGGAGGCCGCGAGGGAGAACGGCATCTACGCGATCGCCGGCGTATTCGAATCATCGGGGGGCGATAGAGCCTATAACACCGCGGTCCTAATAGGTCCCGATGGATCCATATTGGAGGAGTACAGAAAGGCCCATCTGGCCGACATTTTTGGCTATAGGGAATCGGATGGCATCGTGCCCGGCTCTTCGCCCGGCATGATCCACGAGGCCGATTTCGGGACGCTGGGCGCGATCATATGCTACGACCTCAGGTTCCCGGAGCTCCCTAGGGCCTTGGCGTTGAGGGGGGCCGAGATCCTCTTCGTCCCAGCCGCTTGGTTCGGCGGCCCGGGCAAGGAGGCGCAGTGGGAGGTCCTTCTCAGGGCCAGGGCTATTGAGAACGGGATGTTCGCGGTGGGCTCCTGTCAAGCCGGGGAGGGTTTCGTTGGCGGGACGATGATCGTCGATCCGCAGGGAGTCGTCGTCAGCAGGGCCCCCATAGGCGAGGGAATCATATGCGCCGATTTGGATTTGGAAAAGGTTGAGGCCATTAGGGGATCGATCCCTTGGCGATCCCATAGGCGACCTGAGCTCTACTCGGCGCTCCTAGGGCGTTGAAGGTCGAGAGCGGCCTAACGCTTTAATTCCCCGATGACCCACATCGATGCCTAGGGGATCCCCGGGACGGGCGGATATGGATAGGGTTTATTGGAGTTTCATAAAGGATCCCATTTATGGGTACATCAGGATCACCGATGTGGAAAGGGATGTGATCGACAGCCTGCCGGTTCAGAGGCTCAGGAGGATCCGGCAGCTATCCGGCGCCGAGTATGTCTACCCGGCCGCGAACCACACTAGGTTCGAGCATTCCCTGGGTACGATGTTCCTCGCCGGGGCTTTGGCCGAATCCCTGCCCGTGGGCCTCAGCGAGTTCGAGATCCAAAGGATGAAACTCGCGGCCCTCCTCCACGACGTCGGGCACGCGCCATTCTCCCACCTTTTGGAGCCCGTCCTGATGAAGTACTTCAACGTCAATCACGAAACCATGACCGAGCGCATAATCGCCGAATCCGAGCTGGCCGATATATTGGGGAAACTCGGCTTCGATGCGAAGGGGCTATCGAAGCTCGCCGTGGGGAGGCTCGAGGAGCCGAATAGGCGATTCTTGGATCAGGTCATAAGGAGCTCCATAGACGTGGATAAGATGGATTTCTTGGTTAGGGATTCGTATCACACGGGCGCCGGCTATGGCCATTTCGATGTATTCCGCCTGATATATACGATGGACGTACTCGATGACAATTTAGCTGTCGACTTAACGGCCCTCCCGACCCTCGAGGCCTTCATATTGGCGAGGCTCGAGTCGTTCAGGGCGATATATTTCCATAAGACCTCCAGGGCCGCTCAGCTGATGCTCCTAAAGGCCCTCGAGGCGGCTAAGGACGAGATCGGATTGATGGAATTGAGGGATTTGGATCGCTACCTAGCCGCGGACGACGCCTCCATATGGTCGGCCCTTTGCAAATGCGGGGCCTCAGCGCCTGTTATGGAGGACCTGAGGCGCCGGAGGCTCCTCAAATGCGCTTACGAAAGGACCTTCTTCGTCGAGGAGGAGCTCATATCGAGCCTCCTAACGAACGAGGGCGTCAGGGCCAAAGTAAGGGAGGAGATATCGGGGGAGGCGGGCCTATCGCCGGATGACGTCTATATAGACGTCCCGACCCTGCCGTCAGTTCCCTATAATCGGGCCATGGAGCTGGCCCCCATGGAGATACCCCTCTTCATGAGGGGGAGGGGTGGGAAGAAGGTTTCCAAAAGCCTATCGGAGGTATCCAAGGTCATAAGCGTCCTTAGGTCCTTCATGAACATAATCAGGATTTATTCCCCCGAGGAGCATAGGGATTCCGTGGGGAGGGCGGCCGAGAGGGTCCTCGGGAGCCCCCCCATCTCAAGCGTCGTTTCCTATTAACCGCTCGGCCGGCGGCCGGGGCAACATTTATATCTGGATTCCCATAAGGGAGAGATCGGTGCTCGAGGGCCGGAAGGCCCAACCGCCCGCGGTCTTCCCGGCGGCGGCGTCAACCCGACGATGGGGTAAGTCCCTTGGATGAAGGGTTGACCTCCGATCGCGGGCATAGTTATGAGGGCCCAAACAAAATCCGGGGCCTCCCCGGGGGACGTTTGGGTCCGAGATAGGCCCACGATCCTCGCCAAGCTCCGGCTTGGAGCGATAGAATTGCGGCCGGACTCGATCGTCCCAACTCCGCTTGATCCTGGCGGACCCAACTGCTATCGGTGTGAGACTAAGCCATGCGAGTCGCGCGTCCTCGGGCCACGGCGGGGGCGCGGCGTACGGCTCAGTAACACGTGGCTAACCTGCCCTTGGGACGGGGATAATCCCGGGAAACTGGGGCTAATCCCCGGCGGGGAGGGGGGCCTGGAACGGTCCCCTCCCGAAAGGGGCTCGGAACCATGCCTTTCGGGCCTGCCCAAGGATGGGGCCGCGTCCGATCAGGTCGCTGGTGAGGTAACGGCTCACCAGGCCTATAACCGGTACGGGCCGTGAGAGCGGGAGCCCGGAGATGGGCACTGAGACAAGGGCCCAGGCCCTACGGGGCGCAGCAGGCGCGAAAACTCCGCAAAGGCCGCAGGGGGTTCCCAATGGCTTCAAAAGGCCCTATTTTTTCCAAGCGCTGTCGCCAAAGCAAACTCCGACAGCGATTCATATCCCAAGAAATTCGAAGGCTCGGGTTCGCGAACCCGAGGCTCGCAATCCTCATCGAATCGAATCCCCGCGGCCGCGGAATGCGCGAAAGCGTGACGGGGTCACTCCGAGTGCCGTCCGCTGAGGGCGGCTTTTGCCCGGTTTAACCAGCCGGGCGAATAAGGGGAGGGCAAGACTGGTGTCAGCCGCCGCGGTAATACCAGCTCCCCGAGTGGTTGGGACGATTATTGGGTCTAAAGCGTCCGTAGCCGGCCGGAAAAGTCCTCCGTTAAATCCAACGATCCAATCGTTGGGCTGCGGGGGATACTTCCCGGCTCGGGGGCGGGGGAGGCCGGCGGTATTCCCGGGGTAGGGGCGAAATCCTATAATCCCGGGAGGACCACCAGTGGCGAAGGCGGCCGGCTAAAACGCGCCCGACGGTGAGGGACGAAAGCTGGGGGAGCGAACGGGATTAGATACCCCGGTAGTCCCAGCCGTAAACGATGCAGGCTAGGTGTCGGGATGACCACGAGTCATCCCGGTGCCGCAGGGAAGCCGTTAAGCCTGCCACCAGGGGAGTACGGCCGCAAGGCTGAAATAGCTAGGAGATGGGCATGGCGAGCAAGGATTTGGCCTATTTGGTCGGGGCGTTACGCGACGGTAGCGTATATTACTACCGCGCGGGTCGAAATTACACCTGTGCTTGGTACGATCATAATAGGTTTTTCCTTCAGCAATCAATCGCGACGCGGTTGAAGCGAGCGTTCAATCGAGATGCGCAGATATCGCAATATAAGCCAAATCATTATCGCGCGCGGATTTATTCAAAGGAAGCATACGATTGCCTTCGGGGAAAATATGGTTACCGAAGCCCACAAGCGCTTTGGGGAACTCCCTCCATAATCCGCAAAGCGGATGACGATGCGATCGCGTCTTATATCGCCGGTTTCTTCGATGCAGATGGAGATGTCAGCAGAATTGATCGCACAATAGGCTTCAGCCAAAAGAATTGGGATGCTTTGAGCTTCAACCGCGCATGGTTGCTGAAACAAGGTTTGCGACCCAGTCGGATTTTCCTCGCGGATAAAAAGTCGGGAACGTTGCGTTTCTATATAACGTCCCGGCCACAATTGGCCAAGTTCCGGGAGCTCGTGCCATTTGAGCACCCGGACAAAATCGCCGCCCTCGAACTCCAGCTACAGCAAACTTAAAGGAATTGGCGGGGGAGCACCACAAGGGGTGAAGCTTGCGGTTCAATTGGAGTCAACTCCGGGAACCTTACCAGGGGCGACAGCAGGATGAAGGCCAGATTGAAGGTCTTGCCGGACTAGCTGAGAGGAGGTGCATGGCCGTCGCCAGTTCGTGCCGTGAGGTGTTCTCTTAAGTGAGACAACGAACGAGACCCGCGCCCTTCGTTGCCAGCGGGATCCGAGAGGATCCCGGGCACACCAAGGGGACCGCCTCCGCTAAGGAGGAGGAAGGAGCGGGCCACGGCAGGTCAGTATGCCCCGAATCCCCTGGGCCACACGCGAGCTGCAATGGCTGGGACAGAGGGTTCCGACCCCGAGAGGGGGAGGCAATCCCTAAACCCAGCCTCAGTTGGGATCGAGGGCTGCAACTCGCCCTCGTGAACATGGAATCCCTAGTAACCGCGCGTCATCATCGCGCGGTGAATACGTCCCTGCTCCTTGCACACACCGCCCGTCGCTCCATCCGAGTCCAGCTTGGATGAGGCGCGGCCGGGTTGGTCGCGTCGAATCCGAGTTGGGCAAGGAGGGAGAAGTCGTAACAAGGTGGCCGTAGGGGAACCTGCGGCCGGATCACCTCCTTAGAAAATCGCCCCAAGCCGGAGGGCGAATGGGATCGTGGGCCTTTCGCGTTCGCTGGATGCAGCTCCCGAGGATGGCTCGAGGAGCCAAGGGCGGAGCGGCCTTTTGGGCTCGCTATGATCGCCGTGCATACGCCTTCGGACGCCATTCGAGCGTGGGTTCCCGAGTAGGCCCGGCATGATACGCCACCTGACGGATGGCTTGGCTTGGGCGCCGAGGAAGGGCGTGGCAAGCTGCGATAAGCTCCGGGTAGGCGCATGCAGCCTTAGATCCGGAGATGCCCGAATGGGACTTCCCGCCGCGGGAAACCGCGGCGCTCCCTTTTGGGAGCGGGAACCCCCCGAACGGAAGCATCCAAGTAGGGGGAGGAGGAGAAACCAATAGGGATTCCCTGAGTAGCGGCGAGCGAAAAGGGAACAGCCCAAACCGAACTCGCGCGGGAAACCGCGCGTGGATGTGGGGTTGAGGCCCGGTCGCATCCTCGCCCGAGAAGCCGAAGTGGCCTGGAAGGGCCCGCCCAAGAGGGTGACAGCCCCGTAGGCGCAATCGGGAAGGATCTGGACCGGTGTCCTAGAGTACTCCGCCTTCGTTCTGGCGGAGGAAGCTGGGGGAAAACAACCTCCAAGGCTAAATACGTCCCAAGACCGATAGCGCACTAGTACCGTGAGGGAAAGCTGAAAAGCACCCCGGAAGGGGGGTGAAAAGAGCCTGAAATCAGGTGGCCATACGCGTGTAGGGCCCGAAAGGGCAGATCCTCCCAAAAGGAACCCGCGGCGACGCGGTAGTACGTTGGGAGGGGACCAGGGTCCTACGATCCGTCTTGTAGCACGGGCCGGGGAGTTCACCTCCGCGGTGAGGTTAAGGGCCTTCGAAGCCCGAAGCCGTAGGGAAACCGACATGCCCGCAACGCCCGAAAGGGCGCGAGGGGCGGGATCCGAAAGGGTCCGGAATCGCGGGGGTGAGGCTAGAAACCGAGTGATCTAGCCCCGGGTAGGGCGAAGCCGGGCGAAAGCCCGGTGGAGGCCCGAAGGGGTGCTGACGTGCAATTCGCTCCCATGACCTGGGGCTAGGGGCAAAAGACCAATCTAACTCGGTGATAGCTAGTTCCCGCCGAAATATCTCGCAGGATAGCCCGGCCGGAGGTTGGCGAAGGGGTAGAGCACTGATTGGGGAGCAAGGGGCCGAAAGGCCCCACTTCCCATTCAAACTCCGAATCCTTCGCCGCCGCAGATGGCCGGAGACGGGTGTGGGGGGTAAGCTCCCATGCCGAGAGGGGAACAACCCAGACTGGGGTTAAGGCCCCAAAATCCTGGCTAAGTGCAGAAATCGAAGGCCGTCCCCAACCTAAGACAGCTGGGAGGTAGGCTTAGAAGCAGCCATCCTCCAAGCAGTGCGTAACAGCTGACCAGCCGAGGTTGGGGGCGCTGAAAATTAACGGGGCTAAGCCAGGTGCCGATACCCCAGGGCGGGGCCGAAAGGCCCCGACCGGTAGGCGGGCGTTGTGGCCGGGCGGAAGCTGGGCCGTGAGGTCCAGTGGACTGGCCACAAGTGCAGATCCCGGCGGTAGTAACAGCCTAGAGGGGTGAGAATCCCCTCCGCCGAAAGGGCCAGGGTTCCCCGGCAATGGTCGTCAGCCGGGGGTAAGTCGGTCCTAAGGCAAGCCTTAACCGAGCTTGCCGAAAGGGAAACCGGTTAAGATTCCGGTACCGCGGGGGTACTCGCGGCAACGCAAGCCGACGGGCCGACGCCTCAGGATAGGCCGAGTGGGGCCGTCGCCCCATTTAACTCCCGAAGCCCGGGGAGTGCCGTAATGGCGAGATCCGGGCGAATGGAGGAATAGCCGTCCGTTATAGGATGGTTCGGCCGATTCCGGGGGCCAATGAAAAGGCCCGCCGGAGGGATCCTCCGCGACCGTACCTAGAACCGACACAGGTGCCCCTAGGTGAGAAGCCTAAGGCGTGTCGGGTGGAACCTGGGGCGAGGGAACTCGGCAAATTGGCCCCGTAACTTCGGGATAAGGGGTGCCTGGGGTCTTGGCCCATGGCCGGGATCCTAGGTCGCAGTGACCAGGGGGGCGCGACTGTTTAATAAAAACATAGGAAGCCGCAAGTCCGAAAGGATTTGAACGGCTTTTGAATCCTGGCCAGTGGCGGTACCTGAAACTCGGGTCCAACCGAGCTAAGGGCCGCTAAACGCCGGGAGTAACTCTGACTCTCTTAACCGAGCGGGATCCGCTTGGGGAGACAGGTAGCCAAATGCCTTGTCGGGTAAGTTCCGACGTGCATGAATGGATCAACGACGTCCCCGCTGTCCCCGCCCAGGGCCCGGTGAACCCACATAACTTGGATGAACAGTCCAAGGACCCCCAGCGGGGCGAGAAGTCCCCGTGGAGTTTTACTGCAGCTTGTCGCTGGGGTACGGCCGTGGATACAGAGCGTAGGTGGGAGCCGTCGAGGCCGGCCCCTCCGGGGGCCGGCGGAGGCGACAATGTAACACCACCTATCTGCAGCCGTATCCCTTACCGGGGGCCTCCCCCCGGGACAACGGCAGGTGGGCAGTTTGGCTGGGGCGGCACCCCCTTGAAAAGATATCAAGGGGGCCCAAAGCTCGGCTCATCCGGGACAGAAACCCGGAGTAGAGGGCAAGGCCAAAAGCCGGGCTGACTGGATCCTTGCCAGCAAGGGATCCAGGGGCGAAAGCCGGGCCTAGCGATCATTCATGTCCCCATTGTTGGGGGCTGGATGTGACAGAAAAATTACCCCGGGAGTAATTGGCTCGTCTCCTCCGAGAGTCCCCATCGACGAGGAGGATTGGTTCTCCGTCGTCGTCCCTTCCCATCCTGGGCCCGCAGCAGGGCCCAAGGGCGCGGCTGTTCGCCGATGAAAGGGGAATGCGAGATGGGTTTAGTCCGTCGCGAGACAGGACGGATTCTACCTGCTGGGGGTGCTGGTCGCCTGAGGGGAGGGTACCCCTAGTACGAGAGGAACGGGGTATCGCGGCCTCTAGTCTACCGGTTGTCCGACAGGGCAGTGCCGGGCAGCCACGCCGTCGGGGATAAGGGCTGAAAGCATCTAAGCCCGAAGCCCCTCCCGAAAATAGGCGGCCGATCCAGCCCAACCGCGGACCCGGCGACGGGCCCGCCGGGCTGGACGAGGGCTCCCAAAGAAGATGGGGTTGATGGAGCAGGGGTGTGCGCGCCGAGGCTTCGGCCGAGGCGTTCAGCCCGCTGCCCCCAATCGCCCGAGGTGCTGGGTCGAAAAAGGAGCCCGCGCTCGAGCGAAATCCGAAAGGAGGCGTATGCGCGGCGATCATGGCAACGACAAGCTTATCCATCGCAAGCCCTAGGGGCGGATGGGGCCGGCGAGCCGGTGGGCGGCCGTCGGGCCTTTTGGCCTGGGGAAACTCCACCCACGCTGCGGGGGCGCGGCGCCGCGAGGCGCCGGGCGAGAGCCCGTGGCCGGGCATAGAAACGGCACCTGCCGCCGTTCGATGGGGATGGGGCGGCGACGCCGACGAGGCGGCGGATCAGGCTGAAACCAGCCCGCCCGCGCCGTGAAAGGGCGAGTAGGCGCCTATGAGGACCGCACGAGGCGCGGGTAGCCCGATCAGACGGATGCCGCCTAAAACAGAAGGTGGGTTACGGCCGGGACGCCGGCCCCAAACTCCATTTGATTTTATTTTGAATTTTTGCGCTCGCGATGCTCCCGAGGGGGAGGTCGCCCCGGCCTGACTTCGGCATGGGCCAGAGATTGGCCGCTTTGGATCGAATGCCCTCCCGGCACGCGCTAGGCCGCGGGCAGGCCTTTTGCCTTCCCTCGTTTTCCACCCCAAAAATCCAATTTTCGGATTATTTTGCCGAAAATATCTCTTCTTTGATTTTCCTCTCCCAGATGGGGCCAGAAATGGACCCATTTAGGCCCGAATTTGATTTATTTGATTTAATTTGATTTCAATCAAGATTTCAAACGGGCCCTTTTCGGGACCCCTCCCCCCTATAGGGGGGGTCAACGGCGTTATAATCACGCGGTTAAAGGGCCACGGCATCGCCGAACGCCATCCTCGAGTTTGGCCCGAGGGGCACCGATCCATCGCTGGCGTAAGATCCTCGAAACTCGGCCGGGGGGCCGAAGCTGGTCCAATGGAAAAATGGAATTAACGGATCGCCGAGGGGATGCGTAATAGCGATTCCACTTCCCTAGAAAGGCTTAATATACATCGGGCGGGACGATCTCCACCTTCGATAGAGGGGTGGCGATAATGGGCGGGATGGGCATGGGCCGTTATGGCGCGCTGATCGACGGCGCCCTCCCGCCCATCGTATGGGAATGAGGGTG
>JAWCOP010000002.1:0-1191 GCA_038847005.1 Bathyarchaeia archaeon
GACCGCTTCCTCCCCACCTGGTTGCAGTATGTAAATGAATCCATCGGATGCCCCAGTTAGAGATGTGGCACGCTCCAGGATGGCCCCGAGGAGCCCGTTCAGATCCAACTTATCCATTATCCCCAAAGTGGCTTCTTGGATGGCGGATATCTCCTCGCCCCTTTTGCGGAGATCCTCCTCGATCTGCTTGCGCTTCGTGATGTCCACGGTGATCCCTATTATATGGGTCACCATTCCTTCCTCGTCCTTCAGCGGGGCCTTCCTTACGCGCAACGTATGAGTGGCTCCGCTTGCGTCCGTGGAAACCTCTTCCGGTATATCAACCGCGGAACCTCCATCGACCACCTTCCTGTCCCATTCCCTGAAGAAGTCGGCCTGCTCCTTGGGGTAAAGCTCGTAATCGGTCCTCCCCAAGATCTCATCCTCGGTCCTGCCGAGATAATTCGCGTAGGCCTTGTTGACCACCACATATCTGAATTCCCTATCCTTGACGAAGACTGGGTCCGGTAGGTTGTCGATTATAGATCTCAAAAAGCGCTCGGATCTGGAAAGAGCATCCCTCATATTTTTGATGGCAGATATGTCCATGAAGCTCTCTATCAAATAATCCTTCCCCCCGAGGTTCTTCCGGAAAACCGACTTTAGGATGGGCAGGGCGCTACCGTCCCTCCTCAATAAGACCCTCTCCGAGCCATCGACTTTATGGCCGAGATCCAATATTGGGCATCTACCTTCCTCGGCAGGGCAGATGAACTTATGGCATATGGATCCGAGGATCTCCCCCAAGGGAGCCTCCATCATTTCCAAAGCGGCGGGGTTTGCGTATTCGATCCTTCGCGAGTCGGGATCTATCAGCAAGATTCCAATGGGCAGTATATCGAGTATCTCCTCAATTTTTTCCCTCATGGTCCCCCCTCCGGGGAAGGGTCCGTTGCAAACCATGATCCGTCTTCTCCCAGTAGAAGGGCTTGGTGATCAATTGTATGGCGCCCCTCCAAGCCCCAACGCTTATCAAAACCCAATACGCGGGGATCGCGATGGCCAGCGGTATCGATGTATAGTTTTTCCTTATTATTATTGGGCCGAGGTGGAGCAGGATGTAGACCAAGTTCCCCACGAATAGGTTGAACATGCAAATGTATACAATCGGATAGAAGAACAAGAATTTGAAGATGCCGGGCGACAATAGCT
>JAWCOP010000002.1:1201-25001 GCA_038847005.1 Bathyarchaeia archaeon
TCCAATATCGTAACCGCCCAAAGGATCGGGTTTATCAACGGGAGGGATATGTTCCCGCCGAAGGTCAACTGGAAGAGGAGGAACCTCCTCCAACCCAGCTCCCTTATCAGCTGGCGAGGATGCCTCATATGCACCAAGTAAGTTTGGATGTAGCCCTTATTCCACCTCGATCTTTGGCGGATCCAATTCCAGAGCTTGCTGTTGGCCTCCTCGAATGTATACGAGTTGAGCATCGCGGTCCTCATACCCCTCCTCGCTATCCTAACCCCTAGGTCGGCGTCCTCGGTCATATTATAGGGATCCCATCCCCCCAGCTCCCTCAATTTTTTTGTCCTGAAGTGATTGCTCGTCCCGCCGAGCGGGAGCGGGGCATCGACCATATCCAATCCCTCCAGATAATGATCGAACCAAAACGAGTATTCCAACGAGAAGAACCTGGTCAACAGATTCTCCCCGGGATTGTAGAAGTTCAGGTGGGATTGCAAACAGACGATATCGGCTCCGATGCGTTGGAACGCTATGGCCGCCTTCTTCAATTGATCCGGCTCCGGGTTATCTTCCGCATCGAATATCACGCAATATTCCCCGACCGCCCTCAACAATCCATAATTGCAAGCCCTCGGCTTCGTCATTATATCGGCCTCCGGGACGATTATCAGATCGAAGATCTTAAGCAACTCCCTATTCAAGCTCAGCAACCGATCGAAGCCCTCCCTGAGCAATACGACGTCCCGAATCGCTTTGACGAAGCCATACGGGATCTCCACCTGGCGCCCCGATCCATCCCTCACGATCAGTACCGGCTCCGGGAGCCAATCGCTCGATATGAAATCAGCGACTTCCCCGATGATCATGCCGTCGCCATCCACGACCCTCATGGACGGCGTCGGCCTTCCAATTGCCATCCCGCCGGAGCGCCCATTCGATGCGAAAGGAAGGATTATCTTCGTCTGATCCCCATTTCCCAGAAGGCCCAACCTCCTCGCCTCCTCCAATGTTTCGGAATCCCTCTCCTCTACCAAGATCTTCACGTCCAGCCTATCCGGTGGATAATCCATCCTTCGCACGTTCCTTATTATGTTCGGCAACATCTTAGCTTCCTTATAAAGCGGGATCAAAATCGTGAAGGTTGGCAACGATCCCTCATCCACGTTCCTCACATCTTCATCCGATACGAAGATCGTCCTTCTGGATTTCAGGAAACCCTTAAAAGAGATGTAAAACTTAACTGGGTTTATTGAGAAATATATTATGTTTATGATCGAGAAAATCAGTATGAAGGATGCCGGATAATTCACTATGAATAGGATCGCGAAGATTACCAATAAACCCATTATGAAGAGCCTCTGCCATGGATATAATACCCTAAATGCCGATTCATCCGGCCTTCTGTAATATAGTTCATTCAGGGCCCTATATTTGTGGATCCTCTCATATCCCTTGTCTATCGCCTCCTCGATCGCCTCGATGGAGGCCACGCATATCTCCACCCTCCTCCCGAGTATGGCCTCTAGCAACGAGAACAGCTTTCTGTTCAATGGATTGGCAGCGGCGAACTTGGCCCTTTCCGGAGATATCTCCAACGGAAGGATTAGGTTCTCCTTGAGTAGGCTATAGGGCATAATGGCGGCCAAGTCTCCGCCGCCCCTCAACTCCTCCCTTCTAATGAAGGGGAGCCCCAATTCGTTGGCCAAATCTCGGAAAAATGCATCTCCAACCTTCAACCTCTTTCTTCTCAATATGGAGATTATTTCCTCCTCGCTGATGTTCGGGCTCTCAAATTCCGAGGTATCGCTAACGCCCCGGGCCTTCAATAGTTCGATCAGGCGATCTTTGTCCAACTTGGCCCCAATCATTTTTTAATTCTGGATTTACATATTTAACTTTTAAGAGTAGCTCGGCCCATAGCCATCCGAGAGATGCCATCTCTCCTTCATAATCATGAAGTCGCTCCGCTAGGGCATGGGCGTTCTCGAAGCCGCACCCTAGGCGGGAGGCCGATCAAACGTTCCTCTCCATAAGGCATATCGAGAAGGCGTAACCAGCCCCTTCGGCCTCGCGCCGGATGGCCTCCCTCAACCGGGAATAGTCCCATGAATACTTATACTCCTTCCCGAACAGCCTCGAGAGCTCCTCTATGCCCCCCTCCCTTCCCTTTCCAGTTATCTTATAGGTTTCTTTTTTGAATCCAAAACCGGGGGCAATATCATCAGGGCCCGCGCCGGTGATCCCGAGCCCGGTCTCCTTCAGGGTCTCGAAGAACCTGATCTCCCTCCTTTCCTCATCGACCCTCAACCTCGCCCTATAGATCAAGGCCTTTTTCGAAAGGAGGACCTTCCTCTCCGCGATTTTGGATTCCAGAAGGAGGGTTCCATCTTTTTGCTCTTCAAATCTAGCTGGAAGCTCTTTGCCCATTTCAATTATCCTTTCCCTTATGGCCAAGATTCACACCAATTCCGCGGGGCTCAAGAGGCATTCGCTATAAATAATCTTTGCGCCCCATAGCGCGGTGCTTTAACTAGGTTTGCCCTTCTCGTTGGGAGGCTAGCGAGTGGATGGCCCCGCCTTCTACGCCCTGCAAGGAGGTCTTCCAAGGCCATATGAAAGCCATTTCAAGCCTCCAACTGCGCTCAGCACGAGGGACCGGGCCTCATCCCTGATGGGGGCGGGCGCCGAACCCAGCCAAGCCCATATACTCCAGCAGATCAACCCCTTGAGGTCACAGCACTTCCGATGGGAAAGCTTTTAAAGGACTTATTGTCCATAAGTACTTATGGTCGAAGTTATCAAAGCCGAGGTTTCGGAGGCATTGGCCAGGAAGTTCAGGAAAAAGGCTATGGAAATTCACGGTTATAAGAAGGGCGCGGTGAAAGCGGCGCTTGAAGATGCGATGAAACGCTTCGTCGCCCATGGCAAGGTTGATTGGAAGGCCTTGAGGGGCTGCATCAGATCGGAGTTGACGTCCATTGAATTGCAACATAAAATTTGGAGAAGGGTTGATTGAATGCTGCTGGTGGATGCCAATATCTTCCTTGAACTATTCCTTGGACAGGAAAGGGCTGAGGAGTGCGAAAAGTTTTTACAGAAAATTTCCGCTGGAGAGCTTGAGGCGATAGTTTCAAAGTTCGCCATTCATGCGATCGAAGCCGTTCTTAACGATTCTGAATTGATCCTTGCCTTCCTGAGAAATGTCCAAGGCTCGGTAGGACTTAACGTATATGAAACGAGCATTGAGGAGGAGATGGCAGCATCAATTTTGATGGAAAAAATAAAACTCGATTTCGATGATGCCATACAATATTATCTGGCTAAAAATTTGGGAGTTGAAGCCATAGTCAGCTATGATGGGCATTTCGACGCGGTTGACATAAAAAGGAAAGAACCCTCGGAATTCCTGTAGGCCTACATCCATAAACGTTAGGATGTGAGGTGCGCTCAATGTTAAAGCCTTGTCGCCCAGCACGTTAAATGCGATTATCTGAAATTTTAGGTTAGCTAAATGGCATAGATATTTTTGAAATGCGCATTTTAAAAAGTCCTTGCTCGGCGGGATGGGCTCAAAAATTTCAATACGTCGAGATGAAACCTTGAAACTTTTATAGAGGCTTGGCTATTAGTTGGCTGATCGTTCATATGCGTTAGATAATGTGTTGTAAAATTTGTTTCTAGATGGGAGTCGTCAACTTCGCGAGCGAGTTTTGGATGGCCGCGCGTCTTTAAAGCGTATGGATGGCCTTTTTGAAATTGACCGGCCTAGGGGCATCTGAATGGATATTTAAGCCACTGTTTGAAAGACCTTCCGCCGCGGGGCCGGGCGTGCCCCGATGCGCTTGGGCGCTGGCGAAGACCCGACCCCAAATGCTTTTGGACTCCTTATTCGCTTAAAATATTTTTAATGATGCGAGAATCGGGTGTATGAATGAAGGACGGATCAGGAACGGGGGAAGGTCAAAGCCTGAGCCAAGCCCTTAAACAGGTCAATGAAAGGGCCCCAAAGCGGATGAAAGCGGCATTCTCGAGCTTAAGCATTGGTAGCCCGGGGGAGATTCGAACTCCCGTCGGCAGGTCTCCCCTCGAGGGGGATCCAGAGCCCTATAGTGGCCCCCTTCGAGGCCATTGCTATGCTTGGCCGCTACACTCGGCGCGGGATCGGCCGCTCCACCGGGCTTTCTCCCCGGGCCGGGGGAAACAATTCGATGTGGAAATTTAACCGTATCGGAGGAATGCCTTCCCCGAGTTCAAAAAGGTAGCTTCAGCGGATCGCGCGTGGAGGGCCGCGTTGGCCTCCCGTCTCCCTCAAACCGATTCAATTCTCATAAGGATGGGCTGGAAATTGGCAAGCCCAACCAAAAGCCTTAAATAAAAAAGGAAATATTTATATACTAGCGATTTATCCGCTTCGCGTTCCCGTGCCCAACGGGGCCGGGGAGGGTGAGGATGTTTGGAATCCGAAGAGGGGCTTCAGCGCCCTAGGATAGGGCAAAGGAAGGTTTCCTCATGCCCAGAGTGCGGTAGTGCGAACCTAGTCGAGGATTATGAGCAGGGCGAGGTCATCTGCCGCGATTGCGGCCTCGTCATAAGCGAGCACTCCCTCAACCAAGGCCCGGAATGGAGGGCCTTCACGAAGGAGGAGAGGGATGAGCGGGGCAGGGTTGGGATCCCTACGTCCTTCTCCATCCACGACAAGGGGCTCTCCACCGTAATAGAAAGGGTGGATAGGGATGCGTATGGGAGGCAGCTGCCGCTATCCACGAAGCTCGAGATGCTCAGGCTCAGGAAATGGCAGATGAGGACGAGGGTCCATTCCTCCGAGGATAGGAACCTAGCCCAAGCGATGGCCGAGATCGATAGGCTGGCCGATAAGCTCCACATACCGCCCTCCCTGAAGGAGAGGGCCGCCGTCATCTACAGGAAGGCCCTCGAGAGCGGCTTGGTCAGGGGCAGATCCATAGCCGGCATAGCGGCCGCCTCGCTCTATGCAGCCTGCAGGCTATCGGAAACCCCTAGGACGTTGAAGGACATGGCCGAGGCGAGCAGGATGAGGAAGAAGGACATTGCCCGATGCTATAGGTTATTGCTGAGGGAATTGAACCTCAAAATGCCGGTCGAGGACCCGATCAGGTGCGTTTCCAAAATCGCCTCCAAGGCGGGGATAGACATGAAGACCCAGAGGAAGGCCATAGAGGTCATAAACATGGCGAAGGAGAGGGGCGTCGTGGCCGGAAAGGATCCGATGGGCCTAGCCGCGGCTGCCATTTACGTGGCCTGCGTCCTAGAGGGGGAGAAGAAGACGCAGAAGGAGATAGCCGAGGTCGCCAACGTGACGGAGGTCACCGTCAGGAACCGATATAAGGGTTTGAAGGACGCCCTCCCCATAAACGCCTAGGCCCCCGATTCCGACAAAATCAAAAATTGATCGGCCCTTGGGAAACACCCATCCCAACCAGCTCGCTCGGGGCAATGGGGTCGCTCGCGTTCGCGGATCGGCGATCCCGCCTGAGGGTCCTTTTTTCCACAGTCCAGATTAGCCCTTCCATCGATTCTATGCCTTCATCGCGCCCTTTGGCCCTAATGGACTTCTATGCTGCTCTGGGGGAAACCCAGCTTGGCCAACATCTCCCTGACCTTTTCCCTATGATCCCCTTGGAGCATTATCGTAGCGTTCTTCACGGTCCCGCCGCAAGCGCATATGCTCTTGAGCTTGGCCGCGATCTCCTTAAGATCGACGCTCTTGGGATCGATCCCCTCTATGATCGTCATCGGCTTCCCCCATCTCCTGGATTCGGTCCTTATCCTTATGACTTGTTGCTCCATGCTGATTGTTCCGCAAACGCAAAGGTCCTTCGGCAAACCGCAAACCGAGCATATTTCCGCCATATTCGCCTTCGGGTTCTCCTTTATGGCTGTCTCCCTTATCTTTCCACCGGGCCCATATTTAAGGATATCCGGCCGCGGGCCTAGGGTTTAAAAACGATCCTAACTATCGAATATATAAGCCCGAAGCCCGCTAGGAAGGTCGAGGATATCGCGAAGGCGAGGCTAGCGTAGGCTGCGGAGGCCTCCAGCCTCAGGATGGCAGAAAGGATCATCACGGCCGCGGTCAAGGCGAAGGAGTAGAAGAAGAATGCGAACGATTTCTTCAGCGCGTCCGATATATCCGTGCGGCCCCTAAGGCCGAAGAATAGGAGGGCGATCAATGGGGCGAAGTATAATCCCCCTATCAGGAAGGTGATCACTATACCGCTTAGTATTACGCCGAAGTCATTGCTCAGCCCCAAAGCCGATTGGAGGGAGGCGGCGAGGGAGAGGGACTTGACCAACGGGAAGAGGAGGATGGCGACCGCGGATTTAGCCCAAGCGTTCCTGGAGACCCCATATGAGAGATGCGGGCTGAAGGAATAGTAAAGGGGATCGAAGGCCGAGAAGAAGCACTTGCCTATGAACGTGGGGAGGACGCTCTCATCCCTGAACCTCCTCAGGAGGTCCGCCTCCTGCATCAACGGCGTACCATAGAGCGCCGTGTAAATCGTGCAAAGGCTCCTAGCGACGAATACCCCGGTTACGTTCTCCGGGGCGGTCAGCCTGAGCGGCGATGCGACCTTAAGGTTCTTGGAGTTCCTCCAATGATCCAATTCCCAGCTCATCCACAACCTCCTTATCGACTTGGGCTCCAGATCGAATCTTATCTCGGAATCCGCATCGAACCATCCGCGTATGGGATCTCCGACGAATTTGCGCAGATCCCCATTTATGGTTATATTAAGCACGGCGTCCTTCGGCATGCCGGCCGCGGAAATAGCCATCTCGTATTGCGTTTTCCATTTCGCGGAAACGGACTTGGGTCCATCCATCTGCACCACGGCCTCGTTGGAATCCGTCCTCAAATCCCCATCCCATTCAACGAATACCCTCCTAGTCCCGTTCCCGAGATCGATCACCCGATCGACCCGGATGCTGGCCATGGAACCCCTATCGTACCACCCGGATCCGGAGGGGTTCCCGAATCGGGATCGGACATCGAGGAAGAATTGATCCCTCCAATTCGCCACGAGCCTGCGGGGCCCATCCGCCGGGATCGTTATCGATGGCTCCCTATCGTGCGAATCGCCGGACCATCCAATGAATAACTTCCTCCACCTCCCGTCCTCTATCGTATAAATGGATTGAGCGCTCACCTGAACCCTCGAGCCCTCGTCGTACCATCCACCGCCGGAGGCGATTCCCCCATTCGCTTCAACCGCGATCAGGTATTGCCTCCTATAGAGCGCCTCCATTACCGTATCCTTCTCAACGACGATTCCCCTAGGGTTCGACGTTTCCCCATCGCCCCATTTGGAGAATACCTCCCTCGCGCTTCCCCGCTCTATCACGAGCGGGATCTCTACCTCATGATTGCCCGGGCTTACCATGAGCTCCGCCTTTCCATCCGGCCCGGCCTCATAAGGCTCGCCATCGATCTTGACCGTGGTGCCGGGGTTCAAGCCCTTCAGCGTCAGCAGGACCCCAACCGTCACCTTGAGCTCCGCCCTGTTATCGCTCAAATTGCCCTCCGGGACCTCTCCACCCTCGTTGACGATCGCCCGCAGCAGGTGCTCGCCGGGCTTCGCGATCCAGTGGGCCTCAACCTCCCTCGCCTCGCCCGGCCCGAGTGATAGCCCCACCTCTCGGACGAGCTCGTTATCGATATAGAGCCTCAAGCGAAATGTATCGGCCTTTACGCTGCCAACGTTCTTGATCGCGATGGAGATCGTCACATTATCCCCGGCCCTCGGCAACCTCGGATCGATCCTAATCGCCTCTATCCTCAAGTCCGGCACCGGCCCTTTCCTATTGGCGATAACGAGAAATGAGAGATTGTATTGAGATATTATGGAAACGCTTATGCCATTATCGGCATCCTTGAACTCTTGGGATGTTTTGAAGGAGGCGTTCGAGAGGCTCGGCCTAGTGGGATCGGCGTTGATCACCCTCACGATCCCATTTCCGCTGCTTCTGGATTCGTCTATCAGGCTGACCAATACGCCGTAATTCGGGAGGCCCGCATCGAATCCGATCCCCTGCCTGGCCTCCACCAGATAATATCGCCCGTCTGGGAGCGGGAGCTTTATCGCGAGGTGGCCGGAGGCCTTCAGCCCCGATGGTTGAAGGGTCACGTTGGCATACTCCCCAGCCCTGACCGTGATTACGTTGGAGTCCTTCACCCATCCGAGCTTGATCTTGCACCAGATCATCGGATGGGGGGGCATCGATCCCCTCGGGTTCCCGTTCTTGGAGCCTGTCCCCATGACGCACCATCCATCGACGAAATGTCCAGGATCTATGTAGTTGACATCGTATAGGTCGGGTAGGCCGAGGGCGTGCCCGAACTCATGGACGATCGTCCCAAGCGAAACCCCATCCCTCTCCGTTTCCGGAGCGACCGATGCCGACGTTATCCTTATGCCATCGGCGAATATGGGGGGATATATGGAGAAATAATGGACGGACCATATATCGAACGGATTGTAGGAGGACTCTTGGCCGCAACCGGCGTGGATTATCACTACGTACTCATACCTAGAGAAATCGACCCAAGGATCCGCCTTGGAGATGGCATCCCTAACGAGCTCCAATCCATTGGTATCTATCATGCCGAAGTCCTCTCCATAGTAGCTAATGCTCCGATCGAGCTTCAACCAATCGGTGACGTCCCCCTCGATCCAGATGGTCCCGTAGGAAACTTCCCTCCAATAGGCATCCATCTGCCTGAAGACCATATCCCGCATTTCCTCTTTGCTCTTGGTGTGGTTGAGGTCCCGGAAGTCCACTAGTATCGCTATGACCCTCCTAGCGCCTTCCACGGCGGGGAGGCTTATGTTGCCGGCTTTTGGATATTCCGTGCCGGGGGAGAAGACCTCCTTCGGGAATTTTCCGTCCAAGGGTGGGACGTAAGCGCGATCCGGCAAGGGCGAGGCGCGGGTGCGATCCGAATTGGGCGCTTGAGTCGGGGGCAGGGGCCAAGGCAAGATCAAGAGCAGTAGCAAAAGGGCGAGGAAGCTACGCCTTGCCTTTAAAGCCCCGTGGTCCATTTGGCGGGCCCCCATCTCTCGGGCTAGAGGGGGCCGATCGGAAATAAAGTGTTCAGAACATAATGCGATCCAAAACGGGGATGGGCTCCGCTTTCATTTTACAAGAAAATGGGATGGTTCGGCTCACGGGCCGGCCGGGGCTCGGATCGCCGAGCCAACTTTGGCGATCCGGTTCTCAATGGCCACTATGATGATCAAGAAGGCCGAGACCCAAACCAAGAACAGGGCTTCCCCGATGAGCTCGTGGAATATCTTGATATCGATGCTTATGAAGGCCGTATAATATACTATGGCGAAGATCCTGAGTACGTTGATCGCGAAGGTGCCGATGGCGCCGAAGGCGGCGTAAATGAGCTTTCTCCTGAGGGGGGCATCCAGCTTTATCATGAGAACGGCTATTATCAAGGAATATATCAGCATGCTCAGGACGCCGACGCATGGCCAATTTATCCCGAGTATGATGAACCCATTCTTCCCCCAAACCCATAGGGAGTTCCCTGAATAGCGCAGGGATGGCCTTGGGACGGCTATCGAGGGGACGTCTATCAGCTTTATCCCGGCCAGGGGCGCCAAGGCCACCACTATCCTCACTATCAGCAACGCCATCGAATGGAGCGGGCCTATGGATTCGTATGGGAATAGGGCATCAAGGAACAATATTGAGGCCATCCCGATCCCATATATTGGCCCGGTGCAAAGCCTCCTCAACGCCCCGAGGCCGAATATGGCCGAGATCACGCCCATTAAATAGAGGCTGAAGGCGATATATTCCCACATCCAAATCCAATTGAGGATCCCGGGGATGCCATAGCCCTCCGCCGCCGATGCGAGCAATTCCCCTAGGCCGAGGTAATACCGGGCCGTATAGAAGGCCGATATGGAGGCAAATAGGCCCGCGTAGGCCATTAGGCCCAATTTGGTCGGCCTCCTCCGCAGGGCCCTCCCCTCCAAGAGCCATTCGAATAGCGCGAAGAAAGCCACGAAGATCAGCCCTCCTCTTCCTTCGTTCCAAGCGAGCCTGAAGGATTCGGGGTCATGGGCGCATAAGGCCGCCAGCGGGAGGAACGATGCGAGCAATAGAAACTCGCTCAGCGAGAGGCGAAGGGCGCCCCAAGGGCGGATCCTCGGCGGCATTTCGCATCGGCTCTGGGTTCATCGGCTTGACCTTAAAAACGTAGCCATTTCGTTCGTCAAACGCCAAATGGCCAAGCGGAACAAGCTTCCCTAAAAAATAAATAATGCGAAGAGGAGTCGGATCCCATCCGACTAATGGATTTCGAAGGCGGATAGAGTTTGCCCCGGCTGGTACATAAGGCCCTCTTGCTCAGCGCTTTGATGCTGGCGCTGTTGGGGCTATTCAGCGCTATGGCCCACGCCGCACCGGGCCCCGCCGCGTTGGAGCTTTACGCCCATACGGACTATAGGGCCGGGGCGTTCGAGGGTAGGATCCTGAGCAATGAATTGCCCAAGGGGGCTGAGCAAAGCGCCTCCGCCCTCGGCGGGATCAATTTCTACCTGCATCCCTACCTGAGCCGGGCCCTCCCCATAAGGGGTACGTTGCAAATAAAGCTCTGGATGGGCGCCACCGAGCCCACCTTTGGCAGGGTGCTCATATCGCTCTCGGAGGTTTTCAAGGATGGAAGGGAGGAGGCCATAATAGATCTTGGCGTAAGGGTATCGATCGGCGCGAGGATGCAACCCTTCTACTTCTATGCCCCAGTTGAGCACATCTTCAAGCCGGGATCCACGATAAGGCTATCCATCGCTGCCAAGGAGGTCCCATTGGATGTGAACGTAATTCTGTATTGGGGCGGGAGATCAACGCCAACCCAAGTAGTCCTACCCGTCCTAGAGGAGGGCTATGTGGCCATATCCCTGAGGGCGCTGAACTCCGCTGGGCTACCTGTCGGGGGGGTCAATATAACGATCTGGCAGGACCAGCTCCTGATCTGGCAGGGTTTCTCAAACTCCACTGGGCATTGCCTAGCTTACTTACTTCGAGAATCTAAGGGCGCCCCCTACTCGATAAGGGCCAGCTTCAGGGGGATCGAGGTTTATAGGAACGATAGCTTCTCGCCGAGCGCCCAGAGCTTGGACCTGAATTGCAAGCTCCACGATTTGACCCTCAGGATCAAGGATCCCTTGGGCAGGCCCTTGGAGGGGGCGGAGGTCAAGCTATTCTTGGATTCGATTCCAATCCTCTCCGGGAACTCCTCCCAAGATGGGACCTTCTTCGCCAAGGATGTGCCCGAGGGCTCGCTCCATGCGGAGGTTTCGATCCGCTCCTCGATCCTCGGCTGGGTTTACTCCCCAAGCCAGAGGTTCTCCTTCATCTTGAGCCGGTCCATGAGCGAATCCCTAATCCTATCCCCGATCGTGTTCTACTCGCCCTATCTCGCCCTCGCCACCCCAATCTCGATCCTCGCCGCCATCGTAGCCGCTCGCCTCAGGGGCAAGAAGCCGAGGCCATTGGACGAGATCCTCGAGAACATCCCGAGGCCATCAACCGTTATGATAAAGGGGAATTCTGGATCCGGGAAGACCCTCCTATTGGAGCACTTGGCGTCCCATAATACTAGGATGGGGAGAGTTTCCGTGATCGTCACTACAGTCGCCTTCCCGGGCGAGATTAGGGAAGATATGCGTAGGTTCGGCCTATCCACTGATGGAAGATTGATATTCGTGGACTGTTACTCCCAGATGGCCGGGAGGGCATCGCTCGAGAAATATTCCGTAGCCTCCGCCAGCGATTTGACTGGAATGGCCATAACCATATCCAGTTGCTTATCGGAGTTGAAGGATGGCGCGGATCTGCTCTTCGACTCGATCACGCCGATGACGAACATGGTGAAGCTGGATTCCTTGGTGAATTTCGTCCACGCCATTGGCGCAAAGGTGAAGGGCTTCGGCGGAGGCTTCTTCTTCACGATCGACACGAGCGCGGGATCGGAAACCCTATCCAAGCTCGAGGCGATATCCGATGGTGTGATAGAGATGGATGCGTTCGAGGAGGGGGGCGCCAGGGCGAGGAGGATTCGGGTGGCGAAGATGCCGGGGGGCCATGAGATGGATTGGATGAGGTTCAAGATCGAGGGCGGGAGGGGCATAGTCCTAATGCCCTGAACCCCTCGGGGTCATGGGCTCGGTTCATCCGAATATCTTATCCCTCGGGAATACCTCGATGCCATCCTTCCCTATCCTATAGGGCCTAGGTTGGGCATCGTGCGCTATCCCCCTCATCTTCTCGATCTGGATCGCCCTCACGAGGTTGCCGGCGTGGAATATGCTGTGCAGCAATATGACGCCCTGCGAAAGGAACTCCTCGAGCTGAAAGCTCCTCCTGAATATGCTCGTCCTGAGCTCCGTGGTTACGATCGATGTGCATTTGGTCCTCGATAGGTTTTCAAAGAACGTGAGCAGGGCCCTTCGCCTTTCCAGCGGGGTTTCGTATCTCAACATCAATGGCGTGATCGGATCGATCGCTATCCTAGAGATCCCCTCTTCATCGACTATCTTCCTTATAGTCCTGATAAGACCTTGGAAGGTCATCTCTTGGACCTTATAGCCCTCCTCCTCGAGCTCCTCCGCCTCCCCGGACCTCTTGAGGGGAGTCGCATCCACGAATATGAGCCTCCCGGATTTCTCCATCCCATCGAGGTCCCACCCGAAGGAGGAGAGGTCCGATTTAACGTTCTCCGGGGGCTCGTCCATGGATACGTAAAGCCCACCCTCACCAAGAAGGGCTCCGCGGTAAAGGTATTGAACCGCGAACGTGGTCTTGCCCGATCCCGGGCTCCCCACCACCAATATGGTCTTCCCCCTCGGGAAGCCCCCTCCCAGCAACTCGTCCAAGCCCCTTATCCCGGTTTCCAGCCTCTCCAAAGCCCTCCCCCGCCGGCGATCGCCCAAAAATTGGCGATATGCGCCCCTTCGGGCGATGGACACCATTTGCAAAGGGTGGGGCTATATTTATAAGTTTTAAAAAGGTCCTAGACCCATCCAAAAACAAACTAGTTGGATAGCGCTGGTGGTTTCGGCAGATGGGCCCCGATGTCGGCTTAATGCGATCCGCGCTGCTCGGCCTCTCCGCCGCGCTCTCGATCCTCTTCTTCCCATATGGATTGAACTTCTACTTCTTAATGAAAAAGGCCTCCGAGTATTACGCGCCGAAGCCGCCGGCCGGGAGGGGGAAGGGGGTCACAATACAGCTCCCGACCTATAATGAGCGCTACGTGGTTGTCAGGCTTTTGAAGGCTTGTAAGGAGATGGTGGATAGGTATGGCAAGGACCTAGTCCAAATATTGGTCCTGGACGATTCGACCGACGTCACGACCGATATCCTGAGGGGCCTCGTAAGGGAGATGAGGGGGAAGGGCTACGATATCGAGCTGATCCATCGGGATGGCCGGCAGGGGTTCAAGGCCGGCGCCCTTCAGAACGCCCTCAAGTTCACGAAGAACTCCCTAATAGCCATATTCGATGCCGACTTCATACCGCCAGCCGATTTCTTGGAGAGGGTCGTCCCCTATTTCGAGGACCCGAAGGTCGGCTTGGTCCAATGCAGATGGTCCCATGTGAATAGGGACTATAACCTCGTCACCAAGGCCATCGCTATAGGATACGATGGGCACCATATAGTGGAGCAGGCGGGCAGATGCGCGGGAGGCTATCTCATAAACTTCAACGGGTCGGCCGGGATGCTGAGGAAGGAGGCGATCATCGAGGCGGGGGGTTGGCAATCGGATACGTTGGCGGAGGATTTGGACGTAAGTTATAGGATGCAGCTGCTCGGCTGGAAGGCCCTATACGTCAGGGATATCGAATGCCTCGCGGAGATACCCCCAACGATCCCGGCGCTGAAGAGGCAACAGAGCAGATGGGCCAGCGGCTCGATAAGGGTTTTCAGGAAGCTCCTCCCGAAGGTTCTCCTCGATAGGAGGTTGACCCTGGGTCAGAAGGTCCAAGCCGCCATACATCTATCATACTACTCGGTCCATCCCCTGATGGCTTCCGCATTCCTGATAGCGGTGGTGGCAGCATTGTTCGACATAAGGCTCGTCGAGTTCGATTGGTCCGCGGTCGTTAGCGAGAGCGTGGAGAGGGCGGGCGTCAGGCCGGACGTATCGATCTACCTCCAGATCTGGCTCTATCTGGAGGGGATCGCTATATCGCTTTGGAGGGCAGCGAACTATACGCCGCATTGGCTGCTCCTAAACGTTTCCATATTCTTCTGCGCGATCTCCATGTGGCTTTTCTACGCGTATGCATTGAGGCTGCAGGGCAGGAGCATAAAGGAGGAGGTCAAGGCCCTTGGGGCATTGGGGGTCATAGGCTTCGGCATAAGCCTCAGCAATACGGTCTCGGTCATGAAGGGCCTATTCGGGAGGGGGCCCGGGACGTTCGCCAGGACCCCGAAATACCGCATAGAGAGGCCCTCTGATACTTGGAGGGATAAGGCATATCAAGTTAAGCTGAACCGCATGACCGCCGCCGAAATAGGCGCCGGCTTGCTGGGGATCTGTTGCATCCTGAAGGCCTACCTGAGCCCGGTTCCGAACCTCGGGATAATCCCAATATTATGGCTTTATACTTGCGCATACCTTTACGTGGCTAGGTTGACCATCAGGGAGGCCGCTAAGGGCAAGATCGGGGCGCCATGAGGGGGGAGCGGGGATCCGGGGCAGGGCGCTGGGCGCGATCTTCGTAATCCTCCTCGTCGCCTTGGCGGCCGCGGCCGCTAGGGCCCTCCAGCTCCTCTTCTATCAGGACTACTTCGCCTCAACCTATGGATTCGGGGCGATGCTCGATCGCTTGAGCGAGGGCTATCATCGCTGGGTCCTAATGGTATCGACCATCGATAGGGGCTTCGTCTACAGCGACTTCAAGCCGATGCCCAACTTGGCCGTGGTTTGGCCTCCCCTCTATCAATACGCCTCATCGATCCTCATGGCCCTATCCGGGAGCCGAAGCCTATGGATCCCGAGGGCCCTAAGCCTCCTATCGGGGGTTCTAACGTGCCTCATCGTCTCGGCCATGTGCTACAGGATCTATGGGAGCTCTTGGAAGGCCCTGATAGGGGGTTTGGTCCTAGCGGCGCAGCCGTGGCATATGGATTACTCGGTGCTGACGAGCATCGAGGTCCCGCTCGGCCTCCTCCTTTGCTTGGCCATATGGGCGCTCATGGAGGATAGGGTCGCGTCCTTCTCGGCCCTCTTGATCCTCATGATGATGACCAGCTATACTGGCTGGGCGCTCTCGGCCATCCTCATGGCTTTGGCTTATGCGCAAAGGGGCTGGCGATGGAGGGGGGCCTCGATCCCATTGGCCTCCATGGCCTTGGCCTTCGCCGCATGGTGCGGATGGGGATATGCGAACGCCGGGAGCGCCTTCGCCTGGCTCTCCACCTACCTAGCCTTGATAGGATGGCGCCCAGCCTTCGATCCGGCGCTCCTCCTCTTCTACCCCAACCTCTCCCTGGTCATGACCTTTTTCGTCTTCTTCATAGGGGCCCTCTTCGGCTCGATCAAGGGCGGATGGGCCAGGTTCGCGGTGGCCGCCTCGATCCTCTTCCTACTCGCCATATCGATAGCCCATTCCATAGCCTTGGATCCGGGCGGCATAGAGCGCATAGTCCCACTAACCCCCCTCATGGCCCTTTCCGTCCCATCGGCCTTCCCGGAGTTCAGGGGGCGGGCGGCGAGGAGGGGGGCCTTGGCGCTGGCCCTTGTCCTGCTCCTGCTGGTCCCCCTCTCAACGCAGGGCCTGATAGGCCCGAAGAAGGCATATATCATAATGCCGGAATACAGGACGGCCCTCGAGCTGAGGAAGCGGTACAGCGGGGGGGCCGTCCTTTGCGATTCCCCCACAATCATATATTATTCCGGGATCGATCCCAAAGCCTTCCTGAGCTTCGATCACTTGGCATCCTCCGGCGCGATGCGCGATCCCAAATCCATCGCGGATTGGTTGAGGGCGAACGGCGTGGGCTACTTGATATGGCAAAACGCCAGCTTCTCCAAATCTTGGATCCTCTTCCCGGATCTGGGCGTGGCCGGCGACCGATGGATCGAAAGCGTGCGCCTCGTGCCGGCCTATGAGGACTCCATCCGATCCTATCGCGGATCGGGGCCCGGGAAGGGGAATTACACCCAATGGGAGCATGTATATCCAGGCGTCCATGACCTAGTGATGTATAAGGTCGAGTTCCCATAGGCCCGCGGGGGGATTGAGTCCATGGATCCGAAGGCCTCCTTGATCAAGGGGCGGCTGGAGGCCATGGAACGGGCAGGGAAGGTTATCGCATCCTTCCTATATGGCCAACAGGCGATCCCCCCCTTGGATCTAGACCGCGACTTGGATGCGGTGGCGATAATATCGGACTTCCCGCAAGGCTTGAGGTATCGCTTCAGCGGCTTGGGCAATGGATATCTGAACGCGCTTTTCGTCGATAGAGAGTTGTTCGAGCTGGATGTTTCCAAGGGCATCCTAGGGGATTTCTTAGCGGATAAGCTCTCGATGCCCTATCTCCCATTATCCAACCCCGAGTATCTCAGGGAGGAGGAGGTCAAGGCCAAGGAGAGGATCGTGCTGGAAATCTTGGAGGGCCTGATCTTGGAATATGGTCGCTTGGCCGAGGGCCTATTGCTTGATCGAAGGTATTTCCCGCTCGCGAGGGTCAAGAAGAGGGCGGGGCTCCTCCCCCAACTAGGCTCGACCTTCGCGAGCTTCAAGCCCGCCAGCAAGTTCTTCGAAAGCGTGCTCGATGGATATGAGTTGGCCATAGGGAATTTGATTAGGGCCGGGGTCTTGAGGTATGATGGGGAGCTCCTATCGATCTCGGAGGATTTCATAGAGAAGACTCTCCCCAAGAGAGCGATGGCGCGGGTCGTGAACCTGATCGAGGAGGGCAGCAGGGCCCTGAAGGCATACATAGCGCGTAGCAAGGCCGGGCTCACGAGCCCCGAGTTCATACTCAGGGAGATGGCCTCGAAGCTGCGCGAGGAGCATCAAGCCCGATTCGAGGGGGATTTGGAGGATCCTAGGAAGTACGGGTTCATAAAGACCTCCAAGGGCTTGGTGGGCTTGGCCGAGGAGGCGGATGTAACGGAGTTGATCGAAGAGCTCAGGCCGGGATGCGAATTGGTCATGGAGCCCTTGGGGGGGGTCCTCAACGACGTATTCCTAGTTTCGGCCGGCCAAGAGAAGTTCGTGGCGAAGAAGTTCACCGATTGGCAGAGCTTCAAATGGTTCGCGATAAACCTAGTGGCCTTCGGGACCAAGCAGTTCGCGTTAAGCTGGAGGGCTAGGTTATCGAATGAATATGCCATGAATAGATTCTTCCATGAGCGGGGCATTCCGGTTCCGGATGTGATCTGCCTGAGCCTACCCAAGAGGACCCTCGTGGAGGAGTATATAATGGGGGAAACCTTCTCCGATCTAGTCAGGCGTTGCTCGAGGTCCGGCGATGCCGGGCCGGAGGAGGAGGGGGCGTTCGAGAAGCTGGGGAAGTGGATGGCGAGGATCCACGGGATCGGCGCCTGCCTCGGGGACTCCAAACCGGAGAATATTGTGATAGATCCCAATAGGGAGATCCACTTCTTGGATTTAGAACAATCTAGCAAGGGCGGGGATGTGGCTTGGGATGTGGCCGAGTTCTTGTATTACACCGGGCACCTCATATTATTCGGGGAATGGTTCTCGCATTTGATCCAAGCGTTTCTGGATGGATATAAGGACGTCGGGGATGAAGGGGTGCTCAAGCGGGCCGGGGGGCTGAGCTATTTGAAGACGTTCGCCCTTTGGACGCCGCCCCCAACCTTATATAGCATATCCAAGGCGCTGAAGGGGGGCTGATGGCCTTGTCGACCATAAGGCTGGTCATATTGGATCTCGATGGGACGCTGATTGAGGCGAACAGTTGGCAATATCTGCATGAGCGCTTGGGGACTTGGGATTTGGGGAGGGCCAACCTCGAAAGATATCGCGCCGGCGAGATGAGCTATGAGGAATGGGCGCAGCTGGATGCCGGCCTTTGGAAGGGCGTTGAAACAAGGGAGGTTGAGAGGATCCTCGGCGAGATCCCCATCAGGAGCGGCGCGGACCGGTTGATCGAGGCTCTCAAGGGGAATGGCATCAAGGTTGGGATAGTGAGCGCGGGCCTATTGCCGTTGGCCAAGAGGTTGGCCGATGGATTTCGCATGGATTTTTGCTTGGCCAATGATTTGGAGGCGAGGGATGGCAGGCTGACCGGGAGGGCCTTGGTATCGGTCCCCTTGGAATCCAAGGGCGAGGTCATGCGAAGCGTATGCCTTTCGCTCGGGATCCCGGCCCATGAGTGCGGCTCGATAGGGGATTCGATCCATGATTTCCCCCCTTGGATCGGCCTCGGGATAGCCGTATGCCAGAGCGGGGGCCTAGATTCGGGCCGGGTAGATTTGGCGATCGGGGGAGATCTCTCCGAAGCCATTGCCCACGTAATCGGATCCATGGCCCCCCATGGGGTCCGCCGGGGCTCCGGCCGTTGATCGCCTCGGTTTTTCCCAGCGGGGTTAAAGGCAACGAATTGAATGAAATATTAGGATGAAACTTGGTAGGAAACGGCGGGGAGGTTATCGGAGAGGGAAAATACGTCCTGCTATATTTGGATCAAAGGAGGAAGTGGCTCGTTAAGGTATCGGAGGGGAAGGAGTTCCATACCCATAAGGGGAGGGTCCGCCTTGGGGATCTTGTGGGGAAACCCTATGGTTGCTCAATATCCAGCAGCTTGGGGGAGCGGTTCCTAGCGCTGAGACCAACGATTTATGATTTGATAATGAAGGCCGAGAGGCCGACGCAGATAATGTACCCCAAGGACATAGGGCTCGAACTCCTGATGTTGGGGGTGGGGCCCGGCAAGAGGGTCGTGGAGATAGGCACCGGGAGCGGTTCGCTAACGATTGCCCTCGCGAATGCCGTCAGGCCGAATGGCATGGTCTTCACCTACGAGGCTAGGAGGGAGTTCGTGGAGATAGCCAAGAGGAACCTATCCAAGGCCGGGCTCTTGGATTACGTGACATTCAGGGAGGCGGATGCTAGGGCCGGGCTCGAGGAGAGGGATGTGGACGCCGTAACGGTTGATATAGGCGATCCTTGGGAGGTCGTGCCCTTGGCGGAGGAGGCTTTGGCGGGAGGGGGTTGCATAGCCATCTTCTGCCCCACGATAAATCAGGTCGAGAGAACGGTGGCCCTATTGGCCGAGGGGAGGTTCGCCGATATAGAAACCTACGAGTGCCTCCTCAGGGAGATCCTAGTGAGGCCCGGGAGGACTAGGCCGGCGACTCGGATGATAGGGCACACGGGCTACCTAACCTTCGCTAGGAAGGTGCTGGAGCGGGGCGCTCCCCCTCCGGATCGCCATTAGGCGATCGGGAACCTGCGCCTCAGGCCATCCATGGCCGCGATGACGTTCCCCAAGGTGTCGTCCATGCCCCTCGATGCCACCTCCCCCAATATGCCCAATATCCCTTCCCTCTCGCCATCTTCCATGAAGCCCATGAACTTCGATATCGCCCGATCGGCCATGGGCCCAGCTTCGGGATCCATCGTTAAGGGATAAGCGCAAGCGACGGGCTTCATGACGGAGGCGCGGAACAATAGGGCCGAGTCCGGCTTGGCCTTGGCGATGGCGTAGAGGGCCTTCTCCGCCTCGTTGGAGCCTAGCAGATGCTCAATGAAGGCCAGCTGATCCCGGGATGCCCTCCTATCGACCCAAAGTCGGGTGACCTCGAAGTCCTTCACCGATGCGGCGACTAGGGCGAGCAGGTTCATGGCGAACTCGCTCCCGAGGGCGGCCCAATAATCCGCTACCAGCTCGGGCGGGAATACATAGGATTCGAGGGAGCCGTGTAGGATCGTGTGCCCCACCTCATGCTCCAGAGCGCCCATCAGGGCGCCCTCTGGCAAGGAGCCGAGGACGTCCAAGGAGAGGTATATCCTCGGAGAGCCGCTCCAACATTCGTGGACCGAGAGGAACTCCACCCCGAAGTCATTGACCGAAACCGATCGCTCCCTAGCCTCCTTGGCTACATAGGCGTTCCTCAGATCCAGAGCATCGAATAGGAGGAGCTCGACGAGGTCGGGAGGATCTCCGAATCCCTCGTAGAGGCCTTTAATAATTTCGAGGAGTTTCTCGGCCTCGCCGCTCCCTACATTCCCGAACGCCCTGAGGGCTATCTTCGTCATTGGCGTCCTTGATCCTCAGAACAATTCCCTCTCCCTTATCTTCTGCGCCAGCTTCCCGGACAACCTAACGGGGCGTATCTCCTCCGGGGGCGGCGCTTCCACTCGCCTTTGCCTCAAGGTGAGGCCGCATATCCCGTTCGGCAGGAGCTTCTCCTTGACGCAATGCGCGTACTTACAGGACTTTGGATCGCAGTCCTCCTCGGCGAACCTGCACCAAGGGATCTTGGACTTGAATACCAATTGCCTTTGTCCGCATCTGAAGAATTGGCAGGAGGGGGAGCAGGGCTTGCACCCTTCGGACATTCGATTCACCTGGAAAATTTATCGGTGCATCGACCCCTTTGCGGGCAGATCTTCGCGGAAATCATTAATAAACTTTAGGGGGCCAAGGCGCCCTCCCCCGATACCTTTTTATTATTTGATCGCCCATAGAGTGGGTGTGGTCCTGACTTGACCATAGTTGAACTCATACCCCTTATGTTCGCCGCGATACTCATCTTGGCCATACTTAGCTCATCGATAAGGGTCGTGAAGGAGTATCAAAGGGCCGTGATATTCAGGTTGGGAAGATTGATAGGCGCCAAGGGCCCGGGGCTCTTCTTCAGGATCCCGATGGTGGATATGTTCAGAGTCGTAGACCTAAGGATAGTTACGTTCGACGTGCCAAAGCAGAGGATAATCACGAAGGATAACGTAACGGTTGACGTGGACGCCGTGGTATATTATAGGGTGTTCGACCCGGTTAAGGCCGTCGTTTCCGTTGAGAATTATATATTCGCCACGAACCTGCTCTCCCAAACGATCCTAAGGGATGTCCTGGGCCAAGTGGAATTGGATGAATTGCTCTCTAAGAGGGAGGAGCTGAGCAAGAAGCTCACGGAGTTGCTTGATAAAGCCACGGATCCGTGGGGGATAAAGGTCACCACCGTCTCCATAAAGGATGTATCCCTGCCCGAGGCCATGCAAAGGGCGATAGCCAAGCAGGCCGAGGCTGAACGAGAGAGGAGGTCTAGGATAATAATAGCCGAGGGGGAGTATCAAGCGGCGGCCAAAATGAGCGAGGCGGCGGAGATGTATCAAAGAGCCCCCTTATCGATGAGGCTTAGGGAATTACAAACTCTCACGGAGATAGCCAGGGAGAAGAATCTGATAGTCGTCAGCACCACGGGCGCGGGGCAGGACCTGGGGCAAATGGTGGCCTTGGCCAAAGCGGCCAAGGAGAAGTGAAGGGCATCCGGCGCGGGTTCGGGCGGACTATCGATATGCGATAGCCACAGCGGCCGAACGCCCATTTGGGAATTGGGCCTTAGATCAAACCTTTATAGGGGGATCCCCGTATAAGCCGAGGGGTTCGCTTTGAGGCCGAAACCGCTCCTCCTCGGGATACTGTTGCTCTCGATCGGGATTTTCTTGGCCCTCTACGGGGAGAGGACTTATACGGTCGATGTTCCAAAGAAGGAAACGGAGCGCTTGATCCGAGGGGAGTACATAGTGGGGCAGAGGGAGGTCATCGAAACGCGTGCCTTGGACCCCGGAACGGAGCTGTTCGGAAGATTTGGGGTATCGGTATATATGGAGGGGGGAAGGAGTGACGTGAACTTCGCGGTATATGATGAGGAGGGTTTCAGAAAATATACGGAAAGCGGAGCCCAAGCGTACCCGCTCTTGGATAAGCCCAAGGCGGAGGGTTTGAACTTCTCCCTGCCGATAAAGAAATCCGGGCGCTATTATCTGGTATTCGATAATTCCCACTCCCCGCTCAAGAAGGTCGTTGAATTGGAGTTATTTAATAGCCGAACGGTTTCATACAAGGAGGAGAGGAAGGGATACGAGCTCAATTACGCGGGCGGGATCGTGGCGGCCATCGGCCTAGTGGCCCTCGCGTATGGCGTCCTCGGCAAGACGACCATACCGTGGGCCTAAGGTAAGGGAAAAGGGGAAAAGATATTATATTCCCCAGCCTTTCACTTTAATGGCTTTGAGCTATCTGAACAGGAAGGATATAATCGCTGATGAGAACCTCTCCAAGATATTGGGGGTTGAAGAGGGGGGCCTCGTGAGCTATTCCGATATATTGAGGGGGATCCATTCCTACATAAAGCTCCACGGCCTCAAGCGGAGCTCGGGGTCGCCCCCGCGAGCGAGGTATTGCACCTCCTGCGGCGCCAAGGCCCAAGAGGGCGCGAGGTTTTGCGACGCCTGCGGCCAAGAGTTGGCATAGGAACCATTTCTCAATCTACCGACCGGAAAAGGCATAAATTTGGAGCGGGGTTGCAAGGGGCCCGGAGAGGTCCGCGCGGTTGAGCAAGGGCGACGTAGGGATATTGGGGTACGGCGTCTACATACCTTGGCAAAGGATAAGGACCGAAACGATAGTCAAGGAGAGGGAGAGGGGGAGGAAGGATCTGAATGAGGTCCTTGAGAAGGTCAAGCATGGGCTATTGCTGAGCATGAAGTCCATAGCCGGGATGTTGGAGGATTCCACGACGCTCGCGACCGAGGCCGCCGAGAACGCCATAAGGATGGCCGGGATCGATCCCGGCGAGATCAACACGGTCGTCGTTGGGACGGAATCCAAGCCCTATGCCGTTGGAACCGTGGCGAGGCACGTCGCCTCCTTCGTGGGCGTTGGGGAAGAGGCGTTCGTTGGGGATGTGGAGGGGGCTTGTAATGCTGGGATGCAAAGCCTCAACTTCGTATTCAGCCAAGTCGAGAGTGGGTTCGCCAAATACGGCTTGGCGATAGGCTCCGATGTGGCCCAAGCCAGGATGGGGGATCCCCTTGAGTATTCGGCCGGCGCCGGGGCCGGGGCATTCGTCGTGGGAAGGGGGGATCCGGTCGCCGAGATAGTGGACATGGCCCCATACTCAAGCCTGCTCATGGACTTTTGGAGGAGGGAGGGGGCAAAAGTCCCAAGCCATTTCGGAAGGACGACCGTCGAGGCTTACATCGCCCATGTCACTGGGGCGATCCTCAACCTCCTAGATAGGCATCCGGAGGTCTCGATCTCGGACTTCGATAAGATAACCTTCCATCAACCTTCGGGCTATATGCCGCTCAAGACCTGCAGGTTGATGGCCCAAGGCCAATTCGGAGAGAGGCTTAAGCTATCCGCGGAGGAAATAGAAAGCAAGGTAAAGCCTTGGCTCAGGGTTTTGGATACGGGTAACACTTACGCGGCGTCGACCCCCATAGCCTTGGCATCGATCCTCGATCATGCGAGGCCCGGTGAGGAAATATTGGCAGTATCCTATGGCTCCGGCGCTTACTCGATAGCCACTTGGCTGAGGGTTGGATCGGGCATAGAGAGGAGGAGGGGTCTTGTGCCGAGCGTCGAGGATTACGTGCGCCGGATGGTCGAGATAAAGCTGGAAACCTATAAGGATATGGTGAGGGAGAAGCTGAAGGCCGTTAAGAGGAGGATAGAGTTCCCCAGGATCGTAGGGGAGCTGGAGCCAATTGGGAACGATTCATTGGAGGTCACAGCCTGCGATGGTTGTAGGAGGATATAC
>JAWCOP010000003.1:0-23800 GCA_038847005.1 Bathyarchaeia archaeon
CCTGCTCCAGGCATTGGCGGCCTACGATATGGTGGCAGTCTTCAGGGGCCCGATAGGGAAGATCGCCGAGATATTCCCCCTCGAGGAGTTCCCGGGGGCGACCCTCACATATCATGGGGTAACGATCGGGATGGGGGATGTGGTCTTCTACTCCATGCTGGCGGGAGGGGCTATGGTGAATTTCGGCCCCCTCCATTACCTCCTATCGAGCC
Source organism: Bathyarchaeia archaeon (assembly GCA_038847005.1). GTDB lineage: Archaea > Thermoproteota > Bathyarchaeia > 40CM-2-53-6 > CALIRQ01 > CALIRQ01. Next base: position 213 of record JAWCOP010000003.1, read on the forward strand.
TTGGGCTCATAGCGGGCCTCTTCGCGGGCCTGAGGATGCTGAGCAGGAGGTCCATCTTTCCCGGGTTGCCGCTAGCCATATTGCTCGGCCTCCTGATGATGGGGGTTTCGGAGGCCCTTAGGGCCCTGCTATCGATCTGACGCCCGCCTCCAAGAGTTGCTTGGAGCGGCTCAGGCCCTCCCTCTTCCGCTCCACGAACCTCGAGACCTCGCCCAAAGCCGCGCGCCTCCTCTCGATGGCCTCCTCGACCCTCTCCGGGGATGGGCCGCCGATCGCCCTATGGGATTCCACGAAGTTCCTCGGATCAACCGCCCGCCTCAATTCCCCCGCGTCCAGATCGAGCTCCACGCCCGCCTTCCTCTTGGCAACCTCCTTGACCAATTCCGGGGATATCCCCGACATCCCTTCCCCCCTTTCGAATAGGAGGCCGCATATCTCGCCGACGATCCTGTAAGCGGATATGAAGGGGATCCCATATTTGGAGCATAGGAAGTTGGCGAGCTCCGAAGCGGTCGCGAAATCCCTCATCAACTTTTTGTCAACGCCCTCCGCGACCCTAACCTTTGGGATGAGCTCGGATAGCAATGGGATCGATCGCTTCAGCTCATCGATCCCATTCCAAAGCCTCGGCGTCAACTCTTGGAAATCCAAATTATAGCCAGAGGGCAGGGCCTTGAGGATAGAGAAGGCGGCCGCAAGATCCCCCAAGACCCCCGATAGTCTGGCCCGCATCACCTCCAGCGCATCCGGGTTCCTTTTCTGCGGCATTATGCTGCTGGTTGAGCAGAACCCGGTGGGCAACTCTAGGATCGAGAACTCGGGGGCGGAGTATAGGATGAGGTCCTCCAATATCCTTATGAGGTGCCAAGCCATTATCGAGAGATCGGCTAGGGCTTCGAGTGCGAAATCCCTATCCCCAACGGCGTCCAAGGAGTTCTCCACGAGGCCATCGAAGCCGAGCAGCTCGCTGACCCTACCCCGATTTATGGGGAAGCTCGTGGTCGCCAACGCGGCGGCCCCCATCGGGCATTTGTTCACCCTCCCATAAGATCCCATGAGCCTCTCGAGATCCCTCGCGATCGCATCGAATTGGGCGATCGCGTAATGGGCCAAGGTTATCGGTTGGGCGACCCTCAAATGCGTATAGCCCGGGAAAAGGGAGCGGAGCCCCCCCTCCGCGAGCTTTAAGAAACCCTCCAACAAGCCCGCCCCCAAGGAGATCAGGTCCAAGATCTCGCGGCGTAGCCTCATCCTCAGGGCCGTCGCTATTTGATCGTTCCTGCTCTTGGCCATGTTGAGGTTCCCGCCTATGCCCTCGCCCGCGATCCTCGAAACCTCGTCCTCGATGCAAACGTAGGCGTCCTCCTTCCCCCTATCCAGTACGATGCTCTCCTTTAGCTCGGAGAGGACCCTCAGGATCTTGGCCCCAACCTCCCTGCCCACTATGCCCTCCTCGGTGAGCATGAGGATATGGGCCATGTTTATGTCGAACAATTCCCCGAGTATACTCTCGTCCTGATCCACAGAGGAGATATATTCTACGACCTCCGGCTTGATGTGGGGCAGTATCCCCCCCTTCAAAGTTTCCGACACGGCTCAGGCACCGGTCCTCGACGCCCTCCTCCTAACGGCGTTCGCCACCTTCGATGCGAGGCCCCATATCTCCACGAATCCTTCCGAAAGCCTTTGATCGAACTTCGTCTCCAATCCATAGGTCGCTAGGCTGAGGTCGTAGAGGGAGAAGGGGGAGGACCTGCCGACCACGGAGGCGTTGCCCTTATACAGCTTCACCTTGACGATCCCCGAAACCCTCTCCTGCGTCCTCTCTATGAAGCCCTCCAGATCCTCCCTGAGCGGATCCACCCATAGCCCGTAATAGACCAGCCTCGACCAAGCCGAATCGATCGTTTGCTTGAACTCCAGCTCGTGCCTCGTCAGGACGGCCTTCTCGAGGTCCGAATGGGCCTCGAGGATAGCCATCGCGGCGGGGCATTCATAGACCTCCCTAGATTTGATGCCCACAAGCCTATCCTCCAAATGGTCTATCCGGCCGACTCCGTGCGAGCCCGCCAGCGCGTTGAGCTCGGATATGAGATCCACCAAGCCCTTACTCTCCCCGTTTAAGCTCACCGGCAAACCGCTCTCAAAGCCTATTTCCAAATGGGCTGGGGAATCGGGCGCCCTCTCCGGCGGCCTCGTCCATTCGAAGGCCGCCTCGGGCGGCTCGGCGCTCGGATCCTCCAGCGGACCGCCCTCGATGGACCTCCCCCAGAGGTTCTTGTCAACGCTGAACGTCTTCCCGAGCTCCTCGCTGAGCGGTATGCCGTGCCTCTTGGCGTACTCCAGCTCCTCCTGCCTGCTGAGCCCCCACTCCCTTATCGGGGCTATTACCTTCAGGCTTGGGTCGAGGGCCCTCACGGTTACCTCGAACCTGACCTGATCATTGCCCTTCCCGGTAGATCCATGAGCCACCGCCACGGCCCCCTCCTTATGGGCCGCTTCCACGAGCTTCTTCGATATCAAGGGCCTCGAGAGGGCGGTGCTGAGGGGATACTTGCCCTCATAAAGGGCGTTGGCCTTTATGGCTCTGGCGATGTACTCGTTCGCGAATTCCTCCTTGGCATCGATCGAGTAATGCCTCAGGGCGCCGAGCCTCAGGGCCTTCTCCTCTATGAGCTTGAAGTCCGAGCCCTGCCCAAGGTCCAAGGTCAGCGTGACCACGTCGAAGCCGTATTTTTCTTGGATCCACTTTATCGCGACGGAAGTATCCAACCCCCCGGAGTAGGCGAGCACTAGGACCTCCTTCATGCGGATCACTTTCCCCAACCCATATGGCCGGGACCTTTAAAGGCGTTGCTCGCGCACCCTTCGGATGGACCGTGGCAAAACCCATGCGCCCCTAAGCCTTGGAGAGCGACTCGGCCTAGAAATGGCCCCAAGCGACCTCCCGGGAGCCTAAACCTCGATTCCCATGTCGAGCCCCTGAGGAATGCGGCTCGGGGGCGTTCCTCAGCCGCCGAGGGGGGAGGAAGTTTTATCGGATCCTTTCAAGGGAAGTATATACGTTGCATCGATGGGCATAAGACGATCGAGCCATTGGCGGGGGCGAAATCATGAAGTATGAGGTCGAGGTGGCTTTCCATAAGGATTTCGTTAAGGTGGAAGGGAATAAAATATTCGTCGGCTTAATATCTAAGCCTGAGAATGGCAAAGCGAATTTGGAATTGATCAAGAAGCTGGCGAAGCATTTCAAAATATCATCCTCCAAGGTTAAGATCGTGGCTGGTTTAAAATCTAGGAGAAAGATCGTTGAAATAATGGAGGAGTTTTAGATCCGGAGGCCATCGACCCGAGATTTGAGCGTTCTGGATATCCAACGACGCGATTATAGCGCCGTTGACCCCCCTAGGGGGAAGGGTCCGAAAAGGGCCATCTTGGAATTTTGAACGAAATCAAATAAATCAAGCAAGTTTTTCAAATCCCGGGCCAAATAATCCGAGATTTTCTTCTATTGGGCCCGAATTGCCCACTTTCGACCCATTTGGCTCCATCCTGCCCGATCGTGGGGCGAGGGCCGGGCGCGCTAATATTTATATAGGGAAAGGCGCCTCCCCTATGGCACAGGAGAGCCGATAGGACAAATGTCCAACGATCGCTCCGGCCGATCGGCCCATCCGCCCATGGCATCGGGTCCGATTCCCGTAGCGATCGGGCTCATCCTAGTAGTAGTTTTGCTTGTGTGAGCCCAGCGTAGGATTCCGATCGGATCCGCGCGCTGGGCTTGGAGGTGTTTTGTGAAAGATGTTAGAACTATCCGGTTCAAGGGCCCTCGTGAAGGCCCTCGAAAGGGAAGGGGTATCGGTGATATTCGGGCTGCCCGGCGGGGCCATAATGCCCGTTTACGACGCCCTCCTAGACTCGGGGATAAGGCACATACTCGCCAGGCATGAGCAATCGGCGGCCCATATGGCCGATGGATACGCTAGGGCCAGCGGCCGGGCTGGGGTTTGTATGGCCACGTCCGGCCCCGGTTCGACGAACCTGGTGACCGGCATAGCGAACGCCTATATGGATTCCTCCCCCGTGGTGGCCTTCACCGGCCAAGTCCCGAGGGCGATGATAGGGAGGGACGCCTTCCAAGAGGCGGACATCATAGGGATAACGGCCCCCATAACCAAATACAATCACCAAGTCCGATCGGCATCGGAGATACCCGGCGTCGTCAAGAAGGCCTTCTTCATAGCCACGAGCGGGAGGCCGGGCCCGGTCCTCGTGGACCTCCCGAAGGACGTCCAAACGGAGGTCGCCCGGATGGAGTTCCCCGATACCGTCGAGGTCAGGGGCTTCTCCCCCCCATCGGACCCGGACCCGGAGCTCTTGAAGAGGGCGGCGGAGCTATTGGCGGGGGCCGATGCACCCTTCATATTGGCCGGCGGGGGGGTCAGGATCTCGAACGCCCACTCGGAGCTCGCCAAGTTGGCCGAGCTCCTGATGGCGCCCGTTGGGACGACCCTGATGGGGAAGGGATGCATCAGGGAGGATCATCCTCTCTCCGTGGGGGTCATCGGGATGCACGGCTCCCCCTTGGCGAACATGCTCATCGTGAAGGCCGACGTCCTATTGGCTGTCGGGACGAGGTTCGCCGATAGGACCACCTGCGATGTGAGGGAGTTCTGCAAGGAGGCGAAGATAATACACGTAGACATAGACCCGGCGGAGATAGGGAAGAATAAGAGGGTCCACCTCGGGATAGGGGGGGATGCCCGGAAGGCCTTGGCCGGGCTCGCGGGGGAGATCGCGAAGAGGCTTAAGGGCGAGAGGCCGGCGCATTGGTATGAGAGGATCAAACAGGTGAAGGCGAAGCTCCAGAACGAGGGCGACGATGGCCTATCCGCGCCGAGGTTGCTGAAGAGGCTGAGGAGGCTTTTGCCCGACGACGCCATAGTGACGACCGAGGTCGGCCAGAACCAGATGTGGGCCTCGCTCCATTTCAAGGCCTATGGGCCGAGGAACTTCATAACCTCGGGCGGCTTGGGCACGATGGGCTTCGGCTTCCCGGCGGCGATAGGGGCGAAGGTAGCTAGGCCGGAAGTCCCGGTCGTTGACATAGCCGGAGATGGGAGCTTCCAGATGACGATGAACTCCTTGGCCACGTCCGTCTCCGAGAGGATCCCGGTCGTGGTGGTTATATTGAACAATCGGATGCTGGGCATGGTTGCCCAATGGCAGCGCCTCTTCTTCCGCGGAAGATATTCGGCGGTTGAGATAAAGCCCCCCGACTTCGCCAAGATAGCGGAGGCCTACGGCGCGCAGGGGATTAGGGCCGAATCAATGGAGGAGTTCGAGAGGGCCGTAAAGGCGGCGCTCTGCAGCGACGTCACGACCGTGATAGACGTCCCGATAAGCCCGGAGGAGGACGTCTTCCCGATGGTGCCGCCCGGTTGCAAGCTGGAGGACATGATAGGGGTTTGAGGGATTTGAAGACGTTCATATTCGGGACCTTGGTCGAACATAAGCCCGGGGTCCTGCAAAAGGTTTCGAATATGTTCAGGCAGAGGAACTTCAATATAGAGAGCATAACCGTCGGGCCGACGGAGCGCGGGGACATCGCCAGGATGACCATAACCATGAAGGGCGAGGAGGAGGATGCCGTGCAGCTTGAAAAGCAGTTGAGGAAGCTCATAGACGTCCTGGAGGTCAAGTTGCTCGAGCCCAGCGAAACAGTCGTGAGGGAGCTAGCCCTCGTCAAGGTGAGGGTTGGGGATTGGAGGGCCAGGTCCGATCTCGTGAATTGGGCGAACATCTTCAGGAGCAGGATAGTGGATGTATCCCCCGACTCCATAATGATCGAGATAACCGGGGCGCCTTCGAAGATCGACGCCTTCTTGGAGCTGATGAAGCGCTTCGAGCTCCTCGAGGTATCTAGGACCGGGATCACGGCCATGGAAAGAGGTTTAAACAGGATCGGCCTCAAATAAAGGGGCGGTGCGGCGCATGGCGAGGATATATTTCGACAAGGATATCGAGTACGAGATTATAAGGGGCAAGACCGTGGCCGTGATAGGCTACGGCAGCCAGGGCAGGGCCCAAGCCCTGAACATGAGGGATTCCGGGCTCAACGTCTTGGTCGGCCTGAGGCCAAAGGGGAAGAGCTGGGAGAGGGCCATTGGGGACGGGTTCTTCCCATTGCCGATCGAGGAGGCCGCCGAGAAGGGGGATATAATCCACATCCTCCTCCCGGACATGGCCCAGCCGCAGGTCTATGAGAGGTATATAGGGAAGCACATGGCCGATGGAAAGGCCCTGAGCTTCTCCCATGGCTTCAACATCCACTACGGTTTGATAAAGCCCCCGGAGGGCGTGGACGTGATAATGGTCGCCCCAAAGTCCCCCGGGGCAAGGGTCAGGGAAACCTATGAGGCCGGCTCCGGGGTCCCTGCCCTGATAGCGGTCTACAGGGATAGCAGCGGGAACGCCAAAAGGATCTCGCTTGAGATGGGGAAGGCCATCGGATGCGCTAGGGCCGGCTTGATCGAAACGACGTTCGCCGAGGAAACGGAAACGGACATAATAGGGGAGCAAACGGTCCTCGTCGGCGGCCTGATCGAGTTGATAAAGGATGGGTTCGAGGTCCTCGTGGAGGCCGGCTACCAGCCCGAGGTCGCCTATTTCGAGGTCCTGAACGAGGCGAAGCTGATAATGGACATGATAGCCGAGGGCGGGTTCATGAAGATGCTGAGGGCCGTCTCAGATACGGCGAAGTACGGCGGCCTCACGGTCGGCCCGAAGGTCGTGGACAAAAGGGTCAAGGGGAATATGAAGGCCGTCGTCAAGAACGTTAGGAGCGGGGCCTTCGCCAAGGAATGGATAAAGGTTTGGAGGGAGAGGCCGGAGAAGCTGAGGGCCCTCATGAAGGCGATCGAGCGCCACCCCATAGAGAGGGTTGGGAGGAAGATACGCAAGCTATCCGGGCTGGAAGGATGAAGAAGGGGAAGGTGGGCTGAGATCGGGAAGACCATAAGCGAGAAGGTCCTTTCGAGGGCCTCCGGGAAGCCCGATGCCTCGGCCGGGGAGATAGTCTTGGCCGAGGTCGACCTATTGATGCTCCATGAGATAACCGGCCCGCTGGCCATAAGGGCGTTCGAGGAGATGGGCTTCGAGAGGGTATGGGATCCCTCGAAGGTGGTCGTGGTCTTCGACCACAACGTCCCCCCGAGCGATATAAGTTCAGCCTCAATGATGCGAGAGATGAGGTCCTTCGTAAGGGCCAAGGGCTTGACCAATTTCTTCGAGATCGGGAGGGGGGGCATAGCGCATCAGCTCATGGCCGAGAGGGGGATGTCTGCCCCGGGGAGGCTGATCGTCGGGGCCGATAGCCACACTTGCACGGCCGGGGGCCTCGGGGCCTTCGGCGTTGGCGTGGGGTCGACCGAAGCGGCGGCCGTGCTCGGGACGGGAAAGCTCTGGTTCAGGGTGCCCGAGACCTTCAGGGTCATTGTTAGAAATAGATTGATCGAGCCCTCCTCACCTAAGGACCTGATATTGGAGGTTATAGGGGAGATAGGGATGGAGGGCGCCATATACAAGGCCATAGAGTATTGCGGCGAGGGCATAAGGGCGATGAGCTTGGACGGCCGATTGACCCTAGCGAACATGTCGATAGAGATGAGCGCCAAGACGGGCATAGTGGAGCCGGATGAGAAGGTCGCCTCATATATCAGGGAAAGGACCGGGAGGGGCGCGGAGCTCATAAGGAGCGATGAGGATGCGGAGTTCGAGGAAACGTTCGAGTTCGACGCCTCCAAGACGGAGCCCTTAGTCGCCATTTCGCCCAAGATCGACGACGTCAGGCCCGCGAGGGAGCTGGGGCAAGTCGAGATAGATCAAGCATTCTTGGGCTCATGCACCAACGGCAGGCTCGAGGACCTTAGGGCGGCCGCGAAGCTGCTCAAATCGAGGAGGGTGAACCCAAGGGTCAGGATGGTGGTTGCCCCCGCGTCAATGGAGATCTATCGCGAGGCCATGAGGGAGGGCCTTCTGGATATATTCTTGGAGGCCGGGGCGATCGTCTGTGCCCCCTCCTGTGGCCCCTGCCTCGGCATGTCGCAGGGGGTCTTGGGCCCGGAGGAGGTTTGCGTCTCATCGACGAACAGGAACTTCGTGGGCAGGATGGGGCACAGGAGCTCCAAGGTATATTTGGCATCGCCCGCAACAGTCGCCGCCTCCGCGATCGCTGGCAGGATAACGGATCCGAGGGATATTGAATGAGCGTCCTAACGGGGAGAGTAATCAAATATCCGGACAACGTCAATACCGACGACATAATACCGGCTCGATATCTCTCCAGCATGGATATGGATATGGTGGCCAGACATGCGTTCGAGGATTACGACCCGGGATTTATGGAGAAGATCAGAGAGAGGGATATCATAGTGGCCGGGAAGAACTTCGGATGCGGGAGCTCGAGGGAACACGCCGTCATAGTCCTAAAGAAGGTCGGCGTCAGGGCGGTCCTAGCGGAGTCCTTCGCGAGGATCTTCTTCAGGAACTCCATAAACCAAGGGCTCTTGGTCCTTCAACTTGATGGATCCTCGGAGCCCTTCGAGGACGGAGATGGCATCAGGATCGACTTGGGTAGGTCGGTCGTGGAGAACGAGACCAAATCGACGATCCATCGCCTGAAGCCGTTTCCCCAATTCCTGATGCCAATACTCAACGAGGGCGGCTTGGTTCCGTATTTGAAGAAGAGGAGGGGCTGGGAGCTCCGCTAAAGGCCCGCGCTAGCGCCGGAGCGCTTGGCTGGCGTATCTGGCCAGTACCGAGTTCCTCGGGACCTCCCTTCTCTTAGGCTTCAATTCTTTAAGCCTTCGTTCTATCTCCTCGCTCGGCAGGGCGAGCTCCAGCCTCCTTCGCGGTATGTCTATCTCGATCCGATCCCCATCCCTTACGGCCGCTATGGGGCCGCCCAAGGCCGCCTCGGGCTCAACGTGACCTATGCAGGGCCCCCTGGTCCCGCCCGAGAACCTCCCATCCGTAACCAAAGCAACCCTTTCGAATCCCATGCCCACTATCAAGGAGGTTGGGGCCAACATCTCCCTCATCCCGGGCCCGCCGGCGTAGCCCTCGTATCTTATAACGACCACATCCCCATCCCCCACCTTTCCCTTGCTTATGCCATCGACCGCCTCCTCCTCGGAATCGAAGACCACCGCCTCCCCAGCGAACCTCAACATGGGCTCTGGGACGGATGAGTATTTGATGACCGCTCCGTTCGGCGCAAGGCTCCCCCTCAATATGGCTATTCCTCCCTCGAGATGAACTGGCCTTTTCAACGGCCTGATCACCTCCTCGTCCTCTATCGAGGCATCCCTCAGCAATTCTCCAATCCTCTTGCCGGATACAGTCATCTCCTCCCTGCTCAGGAACGGCTCCAGCCTCCTCAATATGGCCGGGACCCCACCAGCCCTGTCCAGATCGCTCATGAAGTAGGGGCCGCCCGGCCTCATATCGCATATATGCGGCACCCTCCTCCCGATTTCATCGAACTCCTCGAGCCTGAGATCGATACCGAGCTCTGCCGCTATGGCCCTGAGGTGCAGAACGCTGTTGGTGGAGCCCCCAAGGGCCATATCGACGGCGATGGCGTTCCTTAAGGCGCCCAAGGTCATTATATCGCTGGGCTTTATCCCGGATCTCAGGAGGTCCATTATCCTCCTCCCGGACCACTCGGCGATCCTCAGCTTCTTAGCCGTTACCGCGTGTGAGGTAGCGCATCCGGGCAATGACATTCCCATGGCCTCGGTCAGGCAGGCCATCGTGTTCGCGGTGAACATCCCGGCGCAGGATCCCGGGCCGGGGCAGGCCGAAGCCTCCAGATCGGCCAAATCCCGCTCGGAGATGCTGCCCCTCTTGAGTTCCCCGATCGCCTCGAAGACCGATATAACGTCGACCTTCCTGCCCCTATACGCCCCCGGGTACATGGGCCCCCCGGTCACCGCTATGGCTGGTATATCCAGCCTAGCGGCGGCCATCAAATGGCCGGGCAATATCTTGTCGCAGGAGGATATAAGGACCATGGCATCGAAGGCATGGGCCCTCACCATGGCCTCGACCGAGTCCGCTATGAGATCCCTGCTGAACAGGGAATATTTCATGCCCTCGTGGCCCATCGCTATGCCGTCGCATATGGCTATCGTATCGAACTCCAGCGGCGTCCCCCCGTTCGATCTAACTCCTGCCTTTACGGCCTCGGAGACCCTCCTGAGGTGCACGTGGCCCGGGACTATCTCGTTCCAAGAGTTGACTATCGCGATGAGCGGTTTGCCTATGTCCTCATCCGATAGCCCCGAGGCCTTAAGGAGCGCCCTCCTCGGCGCCGCCTCCACCCCCTCCTTCATCCTCGAGCTGAGCATCGCCGATCCCATTGGGCATTAATTCCCTAGGAACGCTTAAAAGCCATGTTATCGCAAAGGGCGGGCTTGGGAGGCGAATTTGGAGGATTTGATAATAATCGGATCCGGATGCGCCGGATGCGCGGCCGCCATCTATGCCTCTAGGGCGGGGCTTGAGCCGTTGGTGATAGAGGGCCCCCAGCCCGGGGGACAGCTGATGATGGCCGGCGAGGTGGAGAACTTCCCGGGATTCCCGGATCCGGTCCCGGGCCCAACATTGGTCGAAAGGATGAGACAACAGGCCGAAAGGCTGGGCGCGCGATTCTTGAGCGGATCCGTTACGGGGGCAAGCTTCTCCAAGAGGCCCCTGAAGGTCCTAACGGAGTCGGGGGCCCATGAGGCGAGGAGCATCATAATAGCTACCGGCTCTAAGGCGAAATGGTTGGGGCTCGAATCGGAGAGGAGGCTCATCGGGAGGGGCGTATCCTCATGCGCCTATTGCGATGGATATTTCTTCAAGGGCAAGAGAGTCGCGGTGGTCGGCGGAGGCGATACGGCCCTAGGGGAGGCGCTCTTCCTCAGCGGAATCGCCAAGGAGGTCGTGGTTGTGCATAGGAGATCTGAGCTGAGGGCTAAGAAGGCGCTTCAGGAGAGGGCCTTCGGGAACGAAAAGATAAGGTTCGAGTGGAACAAGGTCGTTTCGGAGGTATTGGGCGACGATAAGGTTAGTGGCATTCTCCTCAAGGACGCGATCACGGGCGAGGTGAAGAGGTTGGATTGCGATGGCCTTTTCGTGGCCATCGGCCATAAGCCCAACACCGAGGCCTTCAAGGGCCAATTGGAGATTGATGAGGAGGGCTACATAACGACTAGGGACCTCGTCAAGACCAGCGTCGAAGGGGTCTTCGCCGCCGGGGATGTATGCAACAAAAGGTATAGGCAGGCGGTGGTCGCCTCGGCTTTGGGATCCATAGCGGCAATCGAGGCGGAGAGGTTCCTCGAGGAGGGATCGGGCTGAGGGCGCCCTAGGGCCCCATCCCTCAGCCCTTGGATCCAAACGCTTAAATCGGGCCCGCGGAATCGCTACCCCATGCTGATCAGCGAGCTGGCCGAGAAGAAGGTCTACGACTCCTCCATGGCCCTGCTGGGGAGGGTGAAGGATATCGATATAGACCCGGTAGGCTTCTTGGCGAGATATTTGGTAGTGGAGCTCGAGGGAGGGGCGGCGAAGAGGGCCTTGGGAGGTAGGTCGATATTCCGGAAGGTTAGGGCTAAGGTCCCGACATCCTACATACATCGCCTCGGGGATGCCATAGTCTTAAACGTCCCGATGGAGGATTTGAGGGGCAAGCTGGAGAAGGCCTGAAATTGGATAGGTCATCGGTATAATTTCATCGAAACATCGAGCCGATCCCCGCATTCAATATCGATCAGGAGCCCAAGGAGAACTCCTCGTGGATCGCCCTCACGGCGGCCGCGCCATCCGATTCCCCGACCACGAAGGATATATTCAACTCGGAGGAGCCTTGGGCTATCATCCTAACGTTTATCCCCTTCTTGGCGACGGCGGTGAAGACCCTCGCCGCGACGCCCGGGGTGCCCCTCATCCCCGCGCCTACGGCGGCCACGACGCAGACATCGTCCTCCGATGTTACCTCCCTGACCAAGCCCTCGTCCTTGAGCTCTCTCCTCAGGGCCGAAACGGCCCCCTTGGAGCTCGCCCTGGGGATGACGAACGATATGTTGTACTCGGAGGAGCTCTGGGAAATCATGAGCACGTTTATCCTATTGTCCCCGAGGACCTTTAGTATCTTGGCCGCTGCGCCCGGCGCCCCGACGATGCCCGCCCCGCCGACGGTGATCAGGCTTACGTTCCTTATCAAAGTCACGGCCTTAACCACCTTGTCCCCGCGCTCCTCGCCCCCCTTCGTTATGAGGGTCCCCTCCCCCTCCGGATCGAAGGTATTCCTTATCCTCAAGGGTATCCCCTTCTCCGAAACTGGCTCCAAGGCCCTCGGGTGTAGAGACTTGGCGCCGAAGAAGGCCATCTCGGCCGCCTCCGAGTAGGATATCCTCCCTATGGTCTTGGCGGATGGGACTATCTTAGGATCGGCGGTCATGAGGCCGTTCACGTCGGTCATCAGCCATACCTCATCCGCGTTGAGCAATGCCCCGAGTATGGTGGCCGTGTAATCGGATCCGCCCCTCCCCAGGGTCGTCACTATGCCCTCGGCGGTCCCGCCTATGAACCCCGTGACGACCGGGATCGAGCCGCTCCTGAGCCTGCCATCCAGCGCCTCCCTAACCCTTTCGCCCGCCAACTCGAAGATCGGCGCCGCCTCGCCGAAGTTGGCATCGGTTATGATGCCCGCCTCGAATCCTGTGAAGTATTCCGCCCTCATGCCCAAATCTTGGAGGGCGCCGCACAATATCCTCGTCGAAAGCCTTTCCCCGAAGGAGAGTATGTAATCCCTAGATCTGGGCGTCAGCTCCGAGAGATAGGAAACCCCTATGAGGGCCCTGCCTAGGTCCGCGACATCCGCCCTTACCCTCTCGGCCAGATCGGCCCTGAGCCTTTGATCCGAGATCGCCTCCTCTATGGCATCGAGGTGCCTCCTCGAGAACCCCTCCAAGAATCCCTCCACATATGCCCTGTCGCCCGCCTTGGCCCTCTCCGCGGCCCTTATCAGCTCATCCGTCACGCCGCCCATAGCCGAGGCGACGACGGCTATCTCCTCTATTCGGCCCTTGTACTTCTTTATCAATTCGGCGGCGCTCCTGATCCTCTTGCCATCCGATAGGGAGGTCCCTCCAAATTTCACTATGACCCTCAAGGCTTAACCACACCCTCCATTAGGCCCCATTTGGCTCGGGTTTTCCCGTGGGGCCGAATTTAAGCTTGAAGGGTCGCTCCCCTCAAAAAGCCTAAGGGGCCGAAAGGGCTCGGGCAAAACATTATAGGATGGGAGGGGCCGGTAGGATTGGGCGGTCCGCATGAAAGTGGATGGATATGAAATCCCCGACGGCCTATATTATTCGAGGGAGCATGAATGGGTGAGGGTGGAAGGGGATCGCTGTAGGGTTGGCATAACCGATTACGCCCAAGCGACATTGCATGATATAGTTTATGTGGAATTGCCGAAAGTCGGATCGAGGATCTCCCAGATGCAACAACTTGGCACGGTCGAATCCGTGAAGGCCGTATCGGAGATATATTCCCCCATATCCGGAGAGGTATTGGAGGTCAATGAGGAGCTATCCAAGCGCCCCGAGCTCGTGAACGAAAGCCCCTACGGGGAGGGATGGATCGCCGTGATAAAGCCATCGAGCTTGGAAGCGGATCTGAGGAACTTAATGGATCCGGAAGGATATTCTGGGTTCCTCCGCGACCTGCTCAAGAAATGAATTGAGTCCTCACTTCAGCGGGACATACATCGAACTCCTCGATGCCCCTATGCCGGGCGCGCCATGGACGACCTTCTTGTTGGTGATGGCGAACTCCCCCAGGTAATGGCCTATCATCTCAGGCTTCACCTCCACGGGGACGAACTCCTTCCCGTTATGGACGAGCACAGTGAACCCGACCATCTCGGGCAATATTACCATATCGCGGCAATGGGTCTTGACGCTCCTCTCGCCCTTGCCCCTCGCCTCCCTTATGTTCTTCAGAAGCTTCCTCTGCTCCTCCGTTAGCCCCCTCAGGAGCGACCTCCTCTGCCTTGAGGGGAGCATCTTTATGAAGTCGTCCATGGAAACCTCTAGGAGTTGCTCTAGGCTCAGGCCCCTATATGTGAATTGCTTCACCATCCCTCTTCCACAAGCCCTTGGGCATGGATCCTTTTAATCCTATCGGAAACCCCTCCCGGGACCTAAAGACCTAGAAGGGCGCAATCCCACGCTCTGCCTATTTCCTGCTCTTCCGCCCTCGCCCGGTCCTCCTAGCGGCGATCAGGCCGACCTTCCTCCCGGGCGGAGCGTGGCGGCTCACGGTCTTAGGCCTCCCCGCGTGCTTATGCCTTCCCCCTCCGAACGGATGCGAGGCGGCCACCATGGCCGTGGCCTTGCTCATCGGCCACTTCCTTCCCCTAGCCCTCATCAGCCTCCACTTGTTGCCGGCCTTGAGGAATGGCTTCTCTATCCTCCCGCCCCCGGCCACAACTCCCACCATGGCCAAGCATTCATCGCTCAAATACTTCGTCTTGCCGGAGGGGAGCCTGACCTCGGTGCCGAAGGGCGTATGGGCCACGACCAAGGCGTAGGCGCCGGAGGATCTCGCCATGGCGCCCCCATCCCCCGGCCTCACCTCCATGTTGCATACCAAGGTCCCCTCGGGCATCTTGCCCAAGGGCCGCACCTCCCCGATCCCGATCTCGGAGCTCCCCCCGATCGAGATCTCTTGGCCGACGAAGAGCCCTTCGGGGGCCACTAGGTAGCACTCTTGGCCGTTCGCCAACTCGATCCTCGCCAAGGGTGCCCCTCTGCCCGGCTCGTGGAGCAATTCCTCGACCTTCCCCCTCACCCCGGCCTCCAATTCCCGCTCGGATAACTTCGGGTATTGGGCTGGGGCAACCCTCTTATGAGTTGGGGCCCTGAAGACCGCGGTCCCCCTCCCCCTCCTCCTGACGAGGATCCTCTTGCCCATCCTCAGCGCCACCGCCTTCAGAGTATCCCGAGCTTCACCGCGAGCTCGGAGGCCTTGAACTCGGGGCTCAGCTTGACGAAGGCCTTCTTAATCCCTTGGGGGGTTATGCATATGTTAACCTTTTCCACCCTCACCTCATATAAGGCCTCCACGGCCCTCTTGACGTCGCCCTTCGAAGCCCTTAGATCCACCACGAACGTTATCTTGTTCTCCCTTTCGATCAAGCCCACGGAATCCTCCGAAACCAAAGGGTAAAGTATGGTCCGTTGCGCCCTCTCGCTCAATGCGATACCACGCTCCCGAACAGCGCTCCCAAGCCGCTTATCGCGGACTCCGACCAAAGCGTTAGCCTGCCGGCGTGCGTGCCCGGCGCCAACGCCTCCACGTTCAACTTATTAATTGTCATGACATCGACCCCGGGGATGTTCTTGGCCCCCCTCACTATCCCCTCATCGCTTCCTACCACTATCAGGGGCCCCTTCGGGATCCTCTTCGCCCTCCCGCGCGAGCGCGAACCCCTTGGTAATATCTTTTGCCTAGAGATGACCCTCTCGACATCTTTCCAGATCCCAATTCCCTTGAGGGCTTGGATGACCTTTGAGGTCCTATCGAGCTTCTGGATCTCATCAGATACGATTATCGGGAAATTCGAGATCCCATTAGTTACATGCCCCCTCCTTTGGACCAATTCCTTATTGCCCGTAGCGGCTATAGCGGAGGCCAGCGCGAGCCCCCGCTCCTTCCTGTTTATCTTCTTCCAAATGGCCTTCTCGGCCCGCGGGGGATGGGCCAACCTCCCTTTGACGGTCCCGGGGGAGAAGGCGGCCGCGCCCGCCCTTGGATGGCGCTCCCCCTTAACCCTTGGTACCCTCGATAGGCCATGGCCGACACCATAGGACTCGGCGCTCGTCCTCTTCCCAGCCATCGGATCCCTGCCTTGGGGCTGAAGCCTATGGGTTTGAAGGGCTACGACCGCCCTCCTTATTAGATCCGGCCTATATTTGGTTTGGAATATCCTCGGCAACTCCAATTCGCGTATCGGTTTCCCCTCGAGATCGATCACGACCGCCTTCATCGGAATGAAGCACCTAGCCCATCAGGCTTATGTATTCGATGCGCGGCGGCTCGGCCCGCTCCGGGGCCCTCATGGGATACCTGAGGACCACGGCCCTCTTCACGGGGCCCGGGACGGTCCCGGAGATGATAGCGAAATCCCCCCTGATGATCCCATAATGCTCGAAGCCCCCCTTCGGGGTGATCTTGGATCCCTCCGAGCCGAGCTCGAGCACCTGCTTATTGTACTCGGTCCTCTGGAAGAATCCCATCTGCCCGGCCCTCGGGACGGAGTACATTACGAAGGAGGGATTCCAAGGCCCAAGGGTCCCGACCTGCCTCCTCGTCTTCCTCGATTTATGGTGCTTCAGGATGATGCCCCACCTCTTCACCGGCCCCTGAACGCCCTTGCCCTTGGTTATGGATAGCGTATCCAAGTATTGGCCCTTTTGGAATACATCGGATACCCTCACCTCCTTGCCCAATAGGCCCTTCGCATATTCGAGGGCCTCCTTCGGGCTACCCCCGCCCACCTTCACCTCCAGGAGGTCTGGGCTTTTCTTGCCGGTCGAGGTCAGCCTCGGCTGCGTGGCCATCAGGACCCTGACCTCGCGCACTTTATCGATGGATCGCTCGATCGCCTCCAACTTGCCCGGATCCGGCTTTGGGGAGATCATGACTCTCGATATCTCCGGCGGCAATTTCTCGGACCAAGCCTCGCCGATGGCCTTGAGGCCGTTCTCGGTGAGTTGATAGGCCCTGAGGGCGCATGCAATCATCGGAGGGGCGTCCAAGACCGTTACCGGGACGACGACCTCCTTGCCGAAGGTGAGAGAGCCCTCCCTGTTATCGATGATGATCGTGTGGGCGGTGCCCGCTTTATAGGCCAAGAACCCCAATAGGCGCGGCTCGCCCTTGACATCGGGCCAATTCCTCACCCTAGCCCTCCACCTACTCGCCCTCCCCCTTGGGAGGTAGGCTAGGGATCCATGCTTCGGCGAATGCTTCTTCCTCCTTCCCATCCCCATCAGCCCCTCGAAATCGATCCGAGCTTTTGCGATCGCCAAATTCGGCCTCGGGCGGCCATCGCCTCTAGGGCCAGCAGGTCCGAGGGCCTCCCCCGAAGCCTTTTTGACGACCTCGATCGAGGTTTTGGCTATCCACAAAGGGAACATCAATATAACCTTAACTCGTACCCCGGAAGAGGGCTGAGGGCGGGCAAGGTTTACTAAAGGCGCGGGGAGGGAAATCCAGAGGGGCCATGGGCATCCCAAAGGTCGATAGGTTTGGCATGGGGAGGGTATTGGAGGAAACCCCCGGGTACTTCATGGAGGCGGCGAGGGAGTTGATGGAAAAGGGACAGATGCCTGAGCCGAAGAGGATCCCGGGGAACGTCATCTTGGCGGGACTTGGGGGCTCGGCCATCTGCGGGGACCTCCTGATCAACTGGCTCGGTGAGGGCGCTAGGTCGCCCATATCCGTGTCAAGGAACTACCTCCTGCCGCCATACGCGAACGAGGATTCGCTCGTTGTGGCCATAAGCTATTCCGGCAATACGACAGAAACGATAAAACAATTCCTCGATGCCAAAGGGGCAGGTTGCCAAGTTGCCGCGATAGGCTCTGGGGGAAAGCTCGAGGAGCTTTGCAAAAGCACGGGAAGCCCATTCTTGAGGGTTCGGGCCGGATTCCAGCCCAGGGCCGCGTTGCCCTTCATGCTCCTCTCGTTGGCGCACCTCCTCAAGTCCTATGGGGTTGTGGATTTCTCTTGGCGGGAAGTCGAATCCGCCTCCTCGCTCCTAGAAGCCCTGAGGAGGTCCATAGGGATGGAGGCGCCCGAGGATCGAAACGAGGCCAAGGGGCTATCGAAAAGGATGCTGGGCAAGTTCGTCTCGATTTACTCCGTTGAAAGTATGAGCGGGGTAGCGAGGAGGTTCAAGGATCAATTGAACGAGAACGCAAAAACGCCCTCCAGGTTCGAAACGCTCCCGGAGGCCTTCCATAACGATGTAGAGGCACAATGGCCCAATGCGGATTCCGCGGCGGTCTTAATCAGGAGGCAAAATGAGGGGAGGGAGGAAAGGATCCTATTGGATCAATTACGCGACCTTTTGGAGGAAGGGGAGGGGTTCGTGGGGGAAATAAGGGGGCTGGGCGATGGCCTCAGCTCGATATTATCCTGCGTTTACTTCTCCGACTATGTTTCCTATTACTTGGCCATAGAGAAGGGCATCGACCCAACGCCCGTGGAGAGGATAGCGAGGCTTAAGGTGTTGCTCGGGGAGAGGGGATATTTGGCCTAAGGGGGCGCGATCCCTTTTTGCCCTACCGCTTTAACTTCGACCTAACGAAGGTCTCGAGGCCCCTCTTCGGAGAGATCGCCAAGATCTCCATGAGGAAGGGATTGCACCTGAGGCTCGGGGATATCGCGAAATCCATCGTGGAGGGGCTGAGGATCCAAGAGCTAACGGGCCTCCCGGTGGCCGATGCGGTGGAGCTGGTGAAGGATATGATGGACGTTTACCTGAAGAATCTGGAGATGAGGGAATCCTTCCTGAGAACCTCCAAGAGGGCCCTCCTCCTCCCCCATTGCGCGAGGAAGTACATGGATTCTAGGTGCAGGGCCCCCTTCTCAACGGAGAGCTCCTCGTTTTCCTGCGCGAAGTGCTCCGAGGACTGCCTCATAAATAGGGCCACGGAGCTCGGGAGGAGGAGGGGATACGACATCTACGTCCTCCCCGGCGGCTCCTGCATCGGCAAGATCCTGTCCAAAGGCGGATACGATGGCGTCGTCGGAGTGGCCTGTAGCGAGGAGGCCAAGCTGGCGATGGCACAGCTCGAGGGACTGAACGTGAAGGGGCAGGCGGTTCTGCTGATAAGGAACGGATGCGCCACCACATCCTTCAACCTGAGGAGCCTCGAGGAGGTGCTTTGAGCCCTGGGCCCGGCGCCCGATGCATCCGGCCCCGATATATGCTTAAAAAATACGGGTGGCCGCTTTTACAAAATCCGACCGAGCGGCGCGAGCGGGGATGAAGGAACTCATCCACAACGGGGTGCTCGTCCCGGAGTATAAGCCCGTCGGCCTATCGATAAGGGTCAAGGGCGAGCGATTGGCCCTCACTCCAGAGCAGGAGGAGATGGCCATAGCTTGGGCGAAGAAGCTCGGGACCGATTACGCCAAGGATGAGACGTTCAGGGGGAACTTCTTCGGGGATTTCAGGAAGGCCTTGGGGATCGAAGAGGAAGTCCCTCCTGAGGAGTTTGATTTCTCCGAGGTCGCGGCGTACGTTGAAATGGAGAAGCGGCGCAAGGAGGCCATGAGCAAGGAGGAAAAGAAGAGGCTCGCCGCGGAGAGGAAGGCCATCAAGGAGGCGAACAAGGCCAAATATGGCTACGCCATCGTGGATGGCATGAGGGTTGAGGTCGCCAATTATACGGTTGAGCCCTCCTCAATATTCATCGGGAGGGGCGATCACCCCCTGAGGGGCCGTTGGAAGCCGGGGCCGAAGCAGGAGGATATAACCCTCAACCTCTCGCCCTCGGCGCCCAAGCCCCCGGGTAATTGGAAGGAGATAATCTGGGAGCCCGATTCCATGTGGATAGCCCGCTGGAGGGATAAGCTCTCGGGCAAGATGAAGTACGTTTGGCTCTCGGATGAATCCATCTTCAAGCAGAAGAGGGACATCGAGAAATACGACATCGCCAGATCCCTAGATGAGCGGATAGAGGCCGTCAGGGCCCACATCAGCGAGAACCTAAAATCTGATGACCCGAAGAGGAAGAAACTGGCCACCGTCTGCTATCTGATCGATACGCTGAAGATAAGGGTCGGGGATGAGAAGGATAAGGATGAGGCCGATACCGTGGGTGCCACGACGCTCAGGCCCGAGCACGTAAAGCTGAGGCCCGGCGGCGTGGCGATCTTCGATTTCCTCGGGAAGGATGCGGTGAGGTTCCGCAAGGAGGTCAAGCTCCCGAAGGCAGTCGAGGAGAACCTGAGGGAGTTCATGACCAAGGCGAACTCCCCGATATTCAAAGGCATAAGGTCGGAGCACGTGAGCGCCTTCCTCGGGGAGGTCGTGCCCGGCCTAACGGCCAAGGTCTTCAGGACCTATCACGCCACGAAGGCCGTGGAGGAATACTTGAAAGCGAACGAAGTCAAGCCCTCCGATCCGGAGGAGGTTAAGAAGTTCGTGGCCACTATGGCCAACCTGCAGGCCGCAATGGTTTGCAATCACAAGCGCAAGCTCCCGAAGAATTGGAGGGAGGGCTTGGAGAAGAAGATGGAGAGGCTGAAGGCCCTTAGGTCCAAGGGGACCAAGAGGGCGAAGGAGGCCGCTGGGAAATTGGCCATGAGGATAAAGCTGATGAAGGCGACGAAGGATTACAACCTTCGGACCTCCCTCAAGAGCTACATAGATCCAAGGGTTTACTACGAATGGGGCCGCAAGGTCGGCCTAGATTGGAAGGCCTATTATCCGAAGGCCCTCCGGAGGAAGTTCTCTTGGCTCGACTCGCCGCCAGAGGTTTTCAATACCTGATTCACCAAGCGGGGCGCTGGAGGAAGGGCCCCTCCCTCCAGCCAAAAGAGTCGAGGCGAAAACCTTAAAATAATATTTCACCGTTAAGAAAAGCGGTGGATGATTATGGGGCATTGTGGAGGGAGTCCCGATTTAAAGGGCGCCCCGCGCGTCTGGAAGCTCTCCGAACTAGTCGATTATCAGGAAGGCTCCATAGTGAGCAGGACCATAATCGACAAAAAGGCTGGGACGGCGACCCTATTCGCATTCGATAAGGGCCAGGGATTGAGCGAGCATACGGCGCCATTCGACGCCTTGGTCATACTCCTCGAGGGCGAGGCGGAGGTTTCGATATCCGGAAAGCCGTTCCGCTTGGGGCAGGGAGATGCGATCCTCATGCCCGCAAACGACCCCCATGCGCTGAGGGCCTTGGATCGGTTCAAGATGCTGTTAGTGATGGTCCGGTCCTGAGGGGCCCCGGTCGGCTGGGCCTTGGGATCCCGCGACCCCCGGCCCTTTGGGAGTCGGAGGGCGAAGTGGCCCTAGGGCCGCGTTCGGCGGCTCCGGCGAAGCGGGCATAGCGCTACGGGGATTAGCGCACCCTATGCCGCAAATGGGCTTCGGATGAAAAATTTTATATAAGGATTCGTGCTCCCTAGCCCCATCAGGCTGGCCGAGGAGCCCGCGATGTTCAAGGGAGCGCGCTTCGGGTTCGAGTTCGCCTTCGGGCCAGCGGGCTTCTTCTTTTAATAAGCCCCATCTCGCTGGGATGGGGCTTATGCATCGAGCGAGCATAAAGCATTAAAAACGCCTCGGCGGCCTCGGCCGGCCAATGGAGGAGGTGCGGGATTGGAGAAGGTGAGGTATTGGGAACCGGCCATCGAGCTGATGGATAAATCGGAGCTCGAGAGGCTGCAGCTGAAGCGATTGAAGCATATGCTGAACTACGTATACGAGAGGAGCAAGTTCTACCACGAGAGGTTCAGGCAAGCGGGCCTCAGGCCAAGCGATCTCAGATCGCTGAAGGATCTGGAGAAGTTCCCTTTCACCACGAAGGAGGATCTGAGGAAGGAGGCGTATCCCTATGGGGGCCCATTCCTCTGCGTCCCTAGGGAGAAGATAATCTGCTACCACATGAGCTCCGGGAGCACTGGCATCCCTACGGTTGGGGCTTATACCTATAAGGACTATGAAACTTGGATGAACATAATGGCCCGCTGCTACGTCACGGCAGGGGTCGGCGAGGGCGACATAGTCATGAACATATACGGCTATGGGCTATTCACGGGCGGATTGGGCTTCCACGGTAGCGCCCATCTGGTGGGGGCGGCGGTGATACCGTGGAGCGTCGGCAGGACCAAGGCCATGATAAAGGCCCTTAAGGACTATAGGGCCACCGCGATAACGGGGACCCCATCTTACGAGTATTACGTGGCCGAGCTGATGAAGGAGATGGGGATCGATCCGGAGAGGGATCTGGCCCTTAGGGTCGCCATACCGGGCGCCGAGATGTGGACCGAGGTGATGCGGAAGAGGATCGAGGAGGGGCTCGGCCTCAAGGCTAGGGGCGGCGGGGCCAGGGACATCTATGGGACCACGGAGGCCATAGGCCCGGGGGCCGGGCAGGAGTGCATATTCGAGCAAGGCTTTCACTTCTGGACCGATAACTGGTATCTGGAGATAATCGATCCGAAGACCAACGAGCCCGTGGGCCCCGGGGAGGAGGGGGAGGTCGTGATAACCCATTTGACTAGGGAGGGACTACCCTTGATAAGGTATAGGCAGGGCGACCTTACGGTGCTGGATGATGAGCCTTGCGAATGCGGCAGGAAGGCGTTCCCTAGGTGCAAAAGGATCAGGGGTAGGGTCGACGATGCCATACATTATAGGGGGGTGAACATATGGCCGTCGGCGATACAAGAGGCCCTCCTGAAGTTCCCAGAGGTCAAGGAGTATCAGGTGGAGCTGGACAAGACGAAGATCCCCAACGAGCTGACGATAAGGATAGAGGTCGAGAGGGCGGTTATGGAGAAGAGGGAGAAAAATGCGCACTTCATGAAGGCCCTCCTGGACGAGTTGAGGGGCACCATATTCGTGACCCCGAGGGTGGAGCTGGTGGAGGAGGGGAGCCTGCCCAGGTTCGAGGGGAAGTCCAAGCGCGTCCTGATAAAGGAGCCAGAAAACCAATCCGGCTGAGGTGGAATCCTTGGGCGTTAAGGCGAGGGAGTTATGGGACTTCGAAAGGGATTTGAAAAGCCTTAAGGACATCGTTGATGCCCAAATAGATAGGTCTAGGGAGATGGGCCTCCGATCTCATGAGAGGATCCTTTTGCGCATAAGGAGCCAAATTCAAACTTTGCTCGAGGGCTTGGGATCTGAGGAGCCGGGGTTCTCCATCTAGGGGGCCCATGCCCCCATCCATAAGCCCAATGCAAGCCTCACGAAAATCGGGCCGACTCGGCCCTCCCCCTTTGGCTCATGGTGAATAGGATAGCGGCGGGGCTTATGATCGCGGCGCGCATCGCGCCTTATTTTCTGCTGGCCCCGAATAGGCTCCTGAAGGCTGGCCTATAGCATGGGCCGTATATTATAAGCCCCTCCCTCCCTTGGCAATACAGCCTCCTTATGGCGGCCTCCACCTCCATGCCGGCCTTAAGCTCCTTGGGCTTGCAATCCACCAAGATCGCACCGCCCTCCCTTATGATGCCGTAGTTATGGCGAGTCCTGCCCCTGAGCTCAAGGACCTCGTAGGACCTCAGCTTTGCCAACCTCGGGAATCTGAACTTGACGAGGGGGCCCTTGCAATCGTATTGTAGGCACTTCTCCCTAGGCGGCAGGTATATCCTCCTACAACCATCGCAGGCTGTGACCTCCAATGAATCGTTCCCAATTGGCTCCAGCTCCCCTACGATCCTGGGGAACTCTATCCTCCTCTTAACGGCCTTCAGCTTCTCCCTCACCATGTCCTTATAGGTTTCCA
>JAWCOP010000004.1:0-19442 GCA_038847005.1 Bathyarchaeia archaeon
GCGCTTAGGTCGGCCATCGGCTCCATGCGCGCGATCCCCAGATCCGATGCCCTAACCGCGATCGCCCTGGCCCTCATAGTGGCCTCCGCCGCGGCCCTTAGGCTCCTGCCGCTGCGATGGGGCGCCTACCTAAGCGAGTTCGACCCTTACCTCCAATATAGGATAGCCGATCACCTCGTCAAGAATGGGTATTCCTCCTTCTTCAGTTGGCATGATTCCATGAGCTGGTACCCTTGGGGCAGGGATATCTTCTCCACCTCATATCCGGGCCTCTCTTTCTCGGCCGCCGTGCTCTATAGGTTCCTGCTATCCTTGGGCATCGACCCGGGATTGTATCGAACGGTCGTGTTCTTCCCGGTCGTAATGGGCGCCCTATCCGCCTTGGCGATCTACTTCCTTGGCAAGGAGCTTTGGGGCAGGCCCGCGGGCCTCATATCGGCCCTATTCCTTGCCTTCAACTCCGCCTACATAAGCAGGACGTCCTTGGGGTTCTTCGATGACGAGAGCGTGGGGATATTCGCCGCGATAATAATGTTCACGTTCTTCCTGAGATCCATATCGCCCGAGAGGTCCCCCCGATCCGCCGTTATATACTCCCTCATGGCCGGCCTTTCGATGTCGTTCCTCTGCGCGAGCTGGGGCGCGTTGGCGAGATACGCCCCCGTCTTCTTGGCGCTCTTCTCCGTTGCCCTAGCGCTCTTGGGCCGACACTCCCCGAGGCTACTATTCTCCTACTCGCTCATGATGGCCTTCGGCATCGGGACGGCGTGCCAATTGCCGAGGCTCGGCTATGGATTCCTAACCGAGTGGACCACGCTCTCGATCCCCGCGGCCTTCGCGATAATCCTGATGGCGTGCCTATTCTCGAGGGCCAAGGGGGGGAGGGATAGGGCCCTCATCGCCCTTGGGTTCCTCGCGGCCCTCGCGATCGCCTACGCGGCCCTCTGGGCCACCGGGAGGGTTCAAGGCTTGGAGGCCAAGTTCTGGACCGTGCTCCAGCCCATGACGAGGGCCCAGATGCCCCTCATCGAATCGGTGGCGGAGCACAGGCCGGCGACTTGGGCCTCCCTATACTACGAGTTCGGGGTCCTCTGCTTCCTCGGGATATTCGGATTCGCCGTGGCCGTGAGGAGGCTGAGGAACTCGGATATATTCCTCCTCATCTATGGCCTGACGACGTTGTACTTCGCATCCTCGTTCATCAGGCTCTCGCTCCTGCTAGCGCCGGCCCTCTCCTTGGCCGGCGGGATGGCGCTTATGGAGATAGCGAAGCCCTCCGTAGACGTGATAAAGGAGGCAGTCGTATATCCAGCGAAGAGGATCAGGCATATGCCGAGGGTCGGGAGGGAGTTCGGGGCCGCCGCCCTCCTGATACTCCTATTGGCATCGGTGCCCACCTTCCACTCGGCCGCTAGGGCCGCATATTCGCCGGCCACTATAGTCACCTCATCGATCCCGGCGAGCCCACCGCCAGGCGAGCCCGATAAGTATTCGGATTGGCTGGAGGCCTGTTTATGGATGAGGGATGCCCTGCCCAAGGATGCGGTCGTGTTCTCGTGGTGGGACTACGGCTATTGGATAACGGCGATCGGGGAGCGCTACAGCCTCGCGGATAACGGCACCATAAACGCGACCCAGATAGCCATGATCGCCTTGGCCTTCCTCTCCAACGAAACCAGGGCCCTGCCGATATTGAAGTATTACAACGTTTCCCACGTGGCCGTCTTCGCCACCTATACCAGGGGGACCGGGCTCGAGCCGAACTTCCTAGGGTTCGGCGAGGATTCCAAATGGTATTGGATGGCTAGGATAGGCAACGGGTCCAGCTGGGGAGGGGAGAGGACATACTTCGTGGAGAAGAGGGCGGAAGGTGGATCGAGCTACTTCAGGCTCGTCTACGAGGGGGATAGGCTCGTTTCCAATGAAACGTTCGTCGAGAAGAATAGGCTGAACGTGAAATCGATGCTCGGCCTCCTAATAAACAGGGGGGCCATGATGCTCCCCGCGGGGCCATATTTCGAGATGGCATTCTCCTCCAAGAACAACTTCGTCTTCATTTACAAAGTGAATTACCCAAGCCCCTACTCGGTCTCGTGTACGCTCAGCCAAGCCACGATAACCTATGGGGAGGGGATCGAGATCTCCGGCCAGCTCAACTCCACCAAGCCCGATGCCCCGATAGGGGGCATACCCGTGAGCATCGAGATCTCCGAGGACGGCGGCTTGAATTGGAGGGAGTTGGCCCGCGTTGAGAGCGGGGCGAACGGAACCTATAGCCATTCCTGGAGGCCCGAGGGCGGGGCATACTCCATAAGGGTGAGGTGGCGATCCGGGGATCCTAGGATCCCCGATGCCCTCAGCACTAGCGTGGACGCGGAGGTCAAGAGGGCAAATAGCCAAATAGACCTATTCGCCAGCGCCAACTCCACCTCGGTCGGCCAAGCCATAGGGCTGAAGGCCCTATTGGGCGTTAACGCATCCGATGGCCTCGTGGTGATCGAATATAGGTTGGGCAATGAAACGTGGAGCCCAATCCTCTACGGCCTCCCGAGAGATGGGGATTTCACGGCCTCTTGGAAGCCGACCGCCCCGGGCACCTACTTGCTAAGGGCGAGGTGGTCCGGGAATAGGAATTATCTATCCTCGATAAGCCCTACAATAGTCCTCACGGTCAAACCGGATTGAGCGGCCGGGAGCCCCGGGAACGATTCCCGAACCCTCCCAATATCCCTTTTATGGTCTCGGGGAGGCGATTCGGGCCTTGTGCCTATAATGGAGCGCCAGCCCGAGGGCGATCGCGAGGGCGATCGATAGGATCGCCTCGATGGCCGGGTGGGGCCAATAGCCGGGCCCCCGCGGCTTTTCCGGGAACGAGTACCTCAATAGGTTCAGGGCAAGCCTCTCGTTATCGGTCGAGAGGACCTCCCTTCCCCCCCTTATGCGGTGATACAACCATACATAGTCCCTGACCAAGCCTATGTCGAAGGCGTTAGAATCCCCGACGGCGATCAGCCTAGCCCCGGAGTTGGCTCGATAGCTGGCTATCATGACGCCGCTGAACGCGGGATCGCCGTACTCATAGCCAGTTGCGACGACCTCGGCTGGATCCCTGACCGTCAGGAATATCCCGCCGAAGAAGGTTGCGTTCCTGACGCCCTCGGAGATCGGATGCTCTCGGTTGAAGTTCTCCAATATCCCGGTGGCCGGCGGCCGCTCAACTTCCTCCGGCCTGACGAACTCCTCGATCCTTTGATAAGCGAAATCCGTATCGTATAGGATCAGGAGGCTCGTGCCCCTCTCGAGGATCTTCGGGAACATCGAGGCGCTGCCCTCGTGGAGCTCCGTGTCGAAGAGGAGTATGGCATCGTAGCGGCCGCCCGTCATCAGGCTCCAAGGATCGCGGGTGCCCGTGGAGTTCATGGCCTGCCTCATGGAATCCAGATCGTATCCCCCTTCGGAGGCGATCCTCCATAAATCGAATGCCCCGAGTGGCCAGATGTTGGCATAAACGGATATCAGCGACCCGCCCCAGAGCCTCTCCGCATCGAATGGTATGATTTGATGATATTGAACGTCCACCCTTCCTTGGAAGACGTCATCGAATAGGATCTTGGCCTTCGCCGCCTTGGAATCTATCCTGATCTCGACCTCGTCGATGGCCCTCGTCCCATTTAGGAGCCTCAAGCGCCCCCTATACGTCAGGGGGCCGGATCCCTCCGGGATCAGGATCTGGATCGGGATCGATACGATCCCAGTGGCGTTCGCGATGAAGCGGGATGTGGAATTTCGATAGCGATCCCCGATCGCGAAGTAGTTGGGCGTCGGATCCAAGACCTCCCCGGTGGCCGCCTTGAGCGATTTATGGATGGAGAGGCGGGAGGCGTTTGAGAAGGACGCTATCGAGGCCACGCTGCCGGTTATCTCGAACGTTGCGTTGACGAGCCTCTCCGGCGCTATGACCGTCAGGTTCGCGACCTTGAAATCGCCCGGGTAAAGGCAGATGAGCGGCGCGGTCGTAGAATTGAGGGCCCTCGTGGCGAACCTGGTTAGGGAGCGGTTATCCCTAAGGGCCAAATAGGCGGCGGTCGCGTTCAGGAGGCCGGCGCCTTGGACGCTGGGGTCCAAGCCCAGATCCTTGGCACCGGCCATCAGGGCGGCCTTTATGGCGTAGGGGCTCCTCCTGGACCCGTTCGGGGCGGCCTGCTTCAGGAGGGCCGCCGCGCCGGAAACGAAGGGCGCCGAGGCCGAGGTCCCCCATATCTCCCCATATGGGGATTTGAACTTCGAGACCGGGACCGAGGAAATAACGGCGGCCCCGGGCGCCACGAGGTCCGGCTTCTCGACCATCGTATATGGGGCCGGGCCCCTGCCGCTGAAGTAAACGATCCCCCCGGTTCGATAACAGGCCCCGACCGCTATGACGTGGGGAGATAGGGCTGGGCTGGTGATCGTGAAGGTGCTGGGCCCGTAATTCCCGGCCGAGGCCACAACTATTATGCCGGCTTTAACGGCCTTCTCGGCCGCCCTCAGGAGCGCATCGCCGATCGATATCGGCACGAGGCCGAGGCTGAGGTTTATGACGTCGGCCTTATGCTCTATCGCCCAATCGATGCCAGCGACGGCGCCGGAGATTTGGCCGGCGCCCAGCTTGTTGAAGACCTTAATGTTATATAGCTTGGCCATCGGGGCCACGCCCTTCTGGGTCCCCTTCGCGATCGTGGCGTTGAGGACCTTCTCGGCGAAGTACCCGTAGAAGCCGCTGGCATTCGCCGCGCCCGTTCCGGCTATTATGCCGGCCACGAAGGTCCCGTGGCCCACATAATCCTTCGTATCCTTCTCCTCATCGGGGGCGAAGGAAACCTCGCCGATCACCTTGGTCCCGTTCGTCGAGGGATCGCCGTCCAGATCTTTCAAGTTGGGATGGGTTTTATCGATGCCGCTGTCGAGGATGGCGATGGTCATGTTCTCCCCCCTGAAGCCCATCCCCCAAAGTCGGCTCACGCCTAGCATCTCAACGGTTTCGTTCAGAAGGGCCGGATAGCGGCCGAGGAACGGATAATCCTTCCCCACCTCGAAGGCCTCCGCGGCCATCTGGATCCTCAGGTCGGGATATATTCCCAATATCCCCTCCCCGCGCGAGAGCCTCTCCAAGCCTTGGGGATCAACCTCGAGCAAGGCCATTCGCAACGAACGATAGTTGCCCAAGAGCTTTGCCCCGGGGGGCAGGGGGGGCAATCCGCCATCATATTCTACTATGACTCTAGCGGGCCATTTCTCAATCAAGCCCAATAGGTCGACCGGTCCCTCGCCCGATCCGGTCCCTCGGGCCTGAATGGGCAATTCCAAGGCCCTAGCCGAGGGCATCGGGGCCAAGGAAGGCATCAAGAGGGCCAACAATGCGAGGGCCCCAAGCCGCGCGCGGGGCATTCGCCATCGGATTCTATGTTCGGCCATACGCCTCAACTTTCGATTCTCGGCGGGGCTAGCCCAAGACCATAAATTAAGCTTTCCATGCCCGTCCCCCGCTTGCAAAATCCTCCAGAAGCGCGAGCGATGGGATGGCGCGGCTGGTCCGGAATGCCTTGGCATTCGAAACAAGCTTAATATAAGCGATCTCTTCCGCTCAGCCCGCCCATCGCTTTGAGAGCCCCCGGGAGGGTTCGATCGATTTGACCACAAGGTTGGAGGGCTTGAGGAGGATGCTCTCCAGGGAGGACGTCGCCCCGCTCCTCCGCAGGTCCTTCATTAATACCCTCTTCGACTCCACCTTCATGCTGCTCGGCATAGTCGTCGGCGTGGCCCATGCGTCGGGGGCGGGCCTAAGGGCCGTCGTGCTCACGATGGCAACGAGCAGCCTCGCCCTCGGCATCTCGACCGGCGTGAGCGTCTACGAGTCGGAGCTACTCGAGCGGGAGAGGGAGATCTCGGAGCTGGAGAGGGCGCTCTTCAGGGATCTCGATGGCACTTGGATCGAGAGGTCGGCCAAATCGATAGCCCTATTGCTGGCCTTGGTCAACTTCTCCACCCCCCTCCTCTCATGCGGGGTGACTATGTCGCCCTTCGCAATGGTCGCCCTGAGGGCCTTGGGGCTCAGGGATGCCGCTTGGGCCTCGATAGCGCTGGCGCTGGGGATGCTGTTCGCGGCCGGCGCCTATATGGGGAAGGCGGGGGATAGGAACCCTTGGATCAGAGGCCTCAGGATGGCCGGGTTCGGACTTATCGCCTTCGCCGCCGGATTCCTCCTCGACTCGCTCATTTGAGCCATGCGAGGGAGATGGAGCTATTGAGGGGCTGGCCTTTGGGGGACCTGCTTGGATTTGGATACGCTTATCTCGTCCACCCCCTTGATGGACATGCCGCTATCGCGCATGATCTTCATTATCTCCTCATATCCTATGTTCGGGCCCCTAACGGTCAATTTCACGGTCTCGGTCCTAGCATCGACATCGGTGACCACTATATCGCATTCCTCAACGCCGTTCACGGAGCAAATGGCCTTCGAGAGATCGACCAACGCCGTTTCGCGCGGCTTCGAGGCCTCTATCAATAACCTCCGGATGTTTATCCCCATCCCTCTTCCCTCCGCGGGATTGTTTTCCTTTGGGAGGCCTATTTTATTATTCTCCTAGGGGCGATCCAAAAGGATATTTAGAACCTCCGCAGAAGGCCCGATCGGGCTTACCGATGGCATTTGGAATCCAAGGAGTCCCCGATCGCCGATGCTGGAGGTCTTCATAGACGGCCTCGCGGAGCCGACGAATCCCGGCATAGGAACCTTCGGGTTCGTGATCTACCGGGACGGGGAGAGGGTCAAGGAGGCACATGGGTTCGTTGGGGAACGCGTTTCGAATAACTTCAGCGAGTACCATGCACTATGCGAGGCCCTGAGGTGGATCTTGGGGCGGGGCTGGCAGGGGGAGGAGGTGATCGTTAAGTCCGATAGCCTTTTGCTGGTCAACCAGATGAGCGGGCGATGGAGGGTTCGAGGGGGTCTTTACGCGCCGAAGCACCTCGAGGCCCTGAGTTTGGCCCGGGAGTTCGATAAGATATCCTTCCTATGGATCCCCAGGGAGGAGAACGCCGAGGCCGATTCGCTCAGCAGGAGGGCCTATGAGAGATATCTGAAAGAGAGGGGCGCGAAGCCCGACCCAGCCGGTAGAGTTCAACCATAAGCTTAATGTGGAAAAAACCGCGCTGAAAAAAGACGGGATCTTCACGAGAAGTGTTATATCGATGATTGAGGAGTTATCGTCTGGGATTAATTCTCAACATTTTAAACTGTTATCTTCAGCGCCTTATAGATCTCCGGGAGTTTGCTTTTCACTATGGAATTTACGCTTTCGTATAGGCTGTTGCCGTGGGCATCCATTCCGACGTGGAGGGGGCCGAAGTCCTTGACCTTGAGGGCGAAGACCCTCTCGGCCCCCAGCTCCTCCCAATGCGCTGCTTGGACCCTTTCTATCCTCGAGGTGTAAAGGGCCGAGGCCCCTCCCACTTGGGCCAGATAGACGCATCCAACCTCCTTCATGGCCTCCAACGTCGCCCCATCCATTCCCCCCTTGCCCACGATCCCCCTGACCTTGAACTTCCGGATGAGCGGTGGCTCATACTTATTCAGCAGGGCGCTCGTCGTCGCGCCGATGTAATTGAGCCTCCATTCGGCATCGGTTCGGACTATGGAGGAAAACGCGTGATAGATAACCGAGCCCTCGAGGTCGAACGGGGGCCGTTGCCCCTTCTCGGCGCATTCGAGGGCCTTTAAGTGGCCGCCCAACCTGATCTGGTAAATGGTCCCCGTGAGGTAAACGACATCCCCGACCCTCAGGGCCCTCGCATCCCCCTCGTTCAAGGGCGTTTCCAGCCTAACCTCCTTCGCCATATCCCATCACCCACTAGGAGTATTCGACCCTCCCATCGGAATATATCCTCGCTGAGGCCCTCCTCGCGGCCCAGCATAGTAGCTTCACGGCGACGGGCATCTCGGTCGTATGGGTATGGCCCACCTCGATGTTGACCGCCAAGGCCGTCGTATCCCCGCCCATGCCCATGGGGCCTATGCCTGTGCCATTTATGGCATTGAGGAGCTCCCCCTCCATCCTCTCCACCTCCGGATCCGGGTTCCGCAGATTGAGCGGGCGGAAGGCGGCCATCTTGGCCAACCATCCGACATAATCGAAGGAGGTCCCCATGCCAACCCCTACGATTATCGGCGGGCATGGCTTGCCCCCCGCCTCGACGACCGTATCCAATATGAACTTCTTAATGGCCCATATGGGGTCCGCGTAGGAGAAGATCCTAAGCGCGCTCGGGGCCGTTTCGGAGCCCGAGCCTATCGGCATCGCCGTGATCTCCACATAATCGGCCCCCGGCAGGAGGTCTATGTGAAGGACCGGGACGTGTATGCCCACGTTCGTCCCCGTATTCGCCCTCGTGAGTGGATGGACGCAATGGGGTATCAGCGGAATGCTCTGGGTCGCCATTCGAGATCCCTCCCCGATCGCCTTGATCGGGTCCCCCTCCACAACCGCCCTCGTCCCCATCCTTACCCAATAGGCCGGGATGCAGGTGTCTTGGCATATTAGCAAATTCCTCTCCTTGGCCATTTTCGAGTTCTCCAAGATCGCTGAAAGGATTGTTTTGGCGATGGCGTTAGTTTCCCTTTCATAGGCCCTTCGCAAGGCCTCGAGGACGTCCGCCGGGAGCTCCTTCAGGGCCTTCTCATAAAGTTTTGAAACGGCATCCCTGATCAATTCTTCGGAGATTGGCAATTTTCCGCCCTCCTATAATCCGCGACTCATAATATTAGGGGCGCCTTTTAATAAAGATTTAATAAAGATTTGGGATTCAATTCGGTCCAATGCTTAAAAATGTTAATTTTCATTATTCAAAAGCGGATCGGAGCGTTTTTATTGATGATTTTAAGTAAAAGCGAGGGCTCCGTTAAATCCCCTTTATAAGATAAAGGGGATTTTATGGAACGAAATATTTATAAATATCGAATTTAAAAAAATCTTGAAAATGTGAGCCGTTTTTCGTGGTGGGAGAATGGGTGCGAAGACTATAACCTCGATGGGCGAAGAGTATGAGGTCAGGGAGATACCGTCTCCGCCATCTGGATGGGACACCCTTAGGGGAAAAGTTAGATGGATCGGCCCGGGATTCATCGTGAGCGGCTTGGAGGTCGGCACGGGCGAGCTGATAGTGTGCTCCATCGCGGGAGCCATGTATGGAGCGGCCTTCGCATGGACCATTCTCCTAAGCGCCATAATCAAAGTGACGAACAACTACCTATGGGCCAAGTATACGATAGCCACCGGGGAATCCCCGATGCGCTTATTCGCGAGGATACGCCCATTCCTATGGCTGGTATGGCTTTACATGTTTTCCGTCATCATCAGCGATGCTTGGTTCTTCTCCGGTTGCTCGTCCTCCGCAGGAACGTCATTGTTCGAGTTGACGAAAACTGGATCCTATATGCTTTGGGGCTACGTTATTGCCATAATAGCTGTCATCGTATTGGCAGGGCCAAAGGTCATATATAATGTCGTTGAGAAAATAGTAACCGTTACCTCCTTGATGCTCACGGCCGGCATGATCGGGGTGGTCATAGCGACGGGGGCTCGTTATCCCGAGGCTGTCGGGGAGTTCATAAGGGGCATGTTCAGCTTCGGCTACATACCGCCAAAGCCAGGCGCCTTGGCGTACATGGTCACGATGTTCGGATGGGCATTCGGAGGGGGCCAGCTTGAGATGACCAGATACGCCATATACGCTAGGGAGAAGGGCTATGCGATGGGGCAGTACATCGCTCATCTCACCGGGCTCAGGGCGAAGCCGGAGGAGATCCCGGTGAAGGGTTTCATGCCCTCCACAAGCTCGGAGAGCCTTAAGAACTTCAAGGCTTGGCTATCCCTGCTAAAAACGGACATGATCTATGTCTATACGCCCTTGGCGCTATTCGGCTCCTTGGGCTATATGTTCAGCGGCATGACGATCCTTAAGCCGCTAGGGTTGGTCCCGGCGGGCATCAAGACCGCCGTCGAGCAGGCGCGATACTTCGGCGAATACGTGGGCCCCTTGGGCTTCGCGCTATTCCTCTTCCTAGCCGCCGTGAACCTCTGGGACACTTATTTGGCCGTGATGGACGGGAACAGCCGCGTCATGGCGGAGGGCATGTGGCAAGCCATACCGGCCGTGAGGAGGAGGCCCCAAAGGGATTGGTACTATATGTGGGTGGCGATCTTCACGATTTGCGCGTTCGTGCTCGCATTCGTTGCAAGCCCCGCGGTGCTGGTCCAGACGGGATCAACCCTTGGGGCCGCGTTCATGTTCATCACCATGATATCCGTTCTCTACGTAACCTACAAGGGCCTGCCGAAGGAGTATTGGCCGCATCCGATCCACACCATAATCCTCATAGGCGGCATCGCGTTCTACATCTTCCTAACGGGCACCGTGATCGCGGGCTTCTTCGGGATCAAGCTGTAACCGGGGATCCCCAAACCCCTCCTTTTTTAAACTTATGCACTAAGGCATCTTCGAGCATTTTAGGTCACGAGGGGATTTCATAACAGTATGAATCGATCGCGGCTCGCTTGAAGCGGGAAAGCCTTAAAACCTTGGGCGGTCAAAAGCCCTCGGTGTTCCCCGTGAAGAATTTGGGGATTATAGGATTGGGCATAGTGGGTAGCAGGGTGGCCGCGAACCTGATGAAGGCGGGCTATCCGCTGACGGCCTTCGACATCCGAGAGGAGGCCTTGGAGGAGGCCTGCCGGAGGGGCGCCGCAAGGGCCTCCTCGCCGAAGGCGGTCGGCGAGCGATCCGACGCCATCCTGTTGAGCCTCCCGTCGCCGAAGGAGGTCAAGGAGGCCCTCTTCGGCGGGGAGGGCGCAGCATACGGCCTGAGGAGGGGTTGCATGGCCATAAACCTGAGTACCATAGGGCCCAAGGCGGCCATTGAGATTGGCGAAGGGCTAAGGGCGATGGGTATCAAGTTCGTGGATGCGCCCGTCACGGCGCCCTATATGGGGTATTTGGCCGCCGAGAGGGGCGAGCTAACGGTCACCGTGGGATGCGAGGAGGGAGCCTTCGAGGAGGCGAGGGAAATACTCTCGAGGATAGGCAAGGTCGTGGTCCGCGTGGGCCCGGTGGGAAGCGGGCAGGCGGTGAAGCTAGCGAACAACCTCATGGCGGCCATAAACACGCTCGGCCTTTTCGAGGCCGCCCTATGGGCCTCGAAGTACGGCATCGATCCCAAGGCCCTCGAGGTGCTCAGGTTTGGGACGGGGGATTCATGGGCCCTCAGGAACCGCCTCCCGAGGCTCTTGGAGAGGGATTTCGAGCCCGGCTTCAAGACCAGCTTGATGCATAAGGACATAGGCCTATTCTTGGAGGAGGCAAAGGGGCTGAACCTCTTCACGCCCTTGGCGGGCCTCGTATATCAATTGCTCCAAGCCGCCAAGGCGTTCGGGCTCGGGGAGGAGGATTGGGGATCCATAATAAAGGTCTACGAGGCCATAAATGGAATTAAGGTCGGGAGCCCGGGGAGGGCATAAAGCGATAGATGGAGGGCCGGGGTCGGCGGCCCCAAGGAAGGCCTCGCGGTAGCCGATGGGATCGCCGGAGATATCCGCCATATGGAAAATGTTATCTATCAATAAGGCGATTAATAGAAAAGATGGTGCATCGCATTGCCTTGGTCGTGGATATTGGTGGCGGCGGTGGCCTTGGTAGCCTTGATAGCCATCGCGATCCTCGTATACTCGATGAATAGGATAATCGTCCTCTCCAACAGGATCGACAATGCCTGGTCCCAAATAGATGTCCAGCTGAAGAAGAGGGCCGATCTGGTGCCGAACCTAGTCGAGACGGTGAAGGGCTACATGAGGCATGAGGAGAAGGCCATAGAGATGGTGACGAGGGCGAGGGAGAGGATGATGGGGGCGACGGACGTGAAATCGAGGGCGGAGGCGGAGGGCGAGCTGACGCGGGCTCTGAAGACCATATTCGCGATAGCTGAGAACTACCCGAACCTGAGGGCGAGCGAGAACTTCAGGCTCCTCCAAGAGCAACTGGAGGGCATCGAGGCAAAGATCGCATACGCGAGGCAGTTCTACAACGACTCCGTCCTGAACTTCAATAACGCCATCACGACGATCCCGGGGAGGTGGATCGCCGGGCTAGTGGGGAAGGCCAAGACGAGGGAGTTCTTCGAGATACCCGAGGCCGAGAGGGAGCCCGTGAAAGTGCGATTCTGATGGAGAGAAGGATAAGCTTCTACGACCAAATAGCCAAGAATAAGAGGGATTCGATCCTCCTCTCCTTGGCCGTGCTCTCCCTCCTCATCGCCTTGATCTACTCCATCTCCTCGATACTCGCGCCGGGGCTATCCTTGGGATTCCTGATCTTGGGCGCGCCGATCGCCCTCGCCTACGCTTACTTTACCTATAATTACGGCGATGGCATAGTCCTAGCGGCGACGCGCGCCCGGCGCATAGATGAGAGCGACCCCAAATACGTCCATTTGGTCAACGTAGTCGAGGGCTTGAGCATAGCCGCCGGGATCCCCAAGCCCAAGATCTACCTGATCGAGAGCGATGAGATGAACGCGCTCGCGACGGGCAAGGACCCGGCCCATGCCTCCATAGCCGTCACCACGGGCCTTTTGAAGAACCTGAGGAGGGATGAGCTTGAGGGCGTTATAGGGCACGAGATATCGCACGTGAAGAATTACGATATAAGGTTCGCGACCCTCGTGGCTGTGATGGTGGGCTTGGTCGCGATCCTCAGCGATATGTTCCTTAGGTCGCTCTGGTACGCCCCGCGCAGCGGGAGGAGGGAGCGGAGGGACCTCGGCCTGCTGATCTTGATAGGGATCCTATTGGCCATATTCGCGCCGATAGCCGTCAGGCTCGTGCAGGCAGCCATCTCGAGGAGGAGGGAGTTCTTGGCCGATGCCAGCTCGGTCGAGTTGACGAGATATCCGCCCGGTTTGGCGAACGCCCTCGAGAAGATCATGAGGGCCAACAGGGGGGATATGAAGGTCAGCGAGGCCGTTTCGCATTTGTTCTTCGTGGACCCTAGGAGGAGCCCCTTGGACGGCCTCTACGCGACCCATCCCGATATCCGCGAGCGGATACGGATCCTCAGGTCTATGTAGCCCGCGCAGGGGCCATGGGCCTCATGGGCTCAGGGGGAGCCTCGTCGCGCCCGGGCCCTCCTCGCGAGCGCCATCGCCAAAGCTAGGGCTAGGGCCATAAGGGCCGGCATGGCGAAGGCCGGGTACTCCGGGATGGGGGTCCGGCTCTGCTCCAAGTAGAAATCGATCGAGGAGGAGGAGCCGCTGGTCACGGCCACGGTGGCCATCTGCTCGGCATAGCCGGGGGCGATAACCCTTATGACGAACGTCCCGGAGGGCAGGACGAGCTCGTAAAAGCCGTCCATCGAGGTGGCGGAGTATTGGCCGTCGATCGTTTCGATCCTAGCCCAAGATATCGGCCTCAAGCGCCCCCTCCAATCGTACCCGTATACGTAGCCCCATACGACGCCTCCCCCTCCGGCCCAAGCTTGGGCCATGGCTTGGGGGATCGCGCAAGCCGCCGATGAGGCGGCGAGGATCAATAACAAGAGCGGGGGGAGCCGCTTCGATGAAGCCATGGGCGTTCTGTATGGGATTGACCGGGTTGGGGTATATATCCTTTAATCCCGCTTGGATCTTCCCTAAGCGGGGCCGACCTCGCCCGCCAGCCTGCGGACCCACCTCAACTCCTCCATATCGTCCCGGCGCCCATCGAGCGGGGTTTCGAGGATCATCGGCAACCGGGCCAGCGCCTTATGGCGCAATATGGCCCTGAACCCCCCGTTTCCTATCCTGCCCATCCCTATATGCTCGTGCCTATCCACGCCCGAGCCCAATACGCCCTTGGAATCGTTTATGTGGACGACCTTCAGCCTCCACAGGCCCAAGGCCCTTTCGAACTCATCCATCGTTTCGCCGAGGGAAGTTTCGTCCCTAAGGTCGTAGCCGGCAGCGAAGGCGTGGCAGGTATCGAGGCAAACGCCCACCCATTCCTTCGCATCCACACCATCGATTATCCGGGCGATCTCCTCAAAGTTCGAGCCGATGCTATTCCTAGAGCCCGCGCCGTTCTCGAGCAATAGCATTACGTCGCCCGGGCCCTCCGAGAGGGCCGAGTTGATCGCCGCGATCGCCCGCCTCAACCCTTCATCGGCCCCCGCGCCCAAATGGCTGCCGAGATGCGTAACCAAATACGGGATCCCGAGCCTTCGGCACGCGGCCAGCTCCGCCCCGAGGGCCCTCACGGATCTGGCGTATACGGCCCCCTTCGGCGACGCTAGGTTCGGGAGGTAAGGCATATGGCCAACGGCCGGGCCGATGCCCGATGCCCCGAGCTTCCTAGCGAACTCCCGGGCCTCCCCTTTCCCGAGCCTCCTGCGCCGCCACCCCCTGGGGTTCCTAGTGAAGATCTGGAGGGTATCGCAGCCGAGGGCGATGGCCCTATCGACGGCCCTATCGATCGAGCCGGCTATGGAGACGTGTACCCCGACCTTCGGCATCGCCCCGACCCTATGAGGCGCGTCGGATAAAAGCTTCGCGACGAGGATTGGGACTTAAATGATGGATGCCATCGCCCTCAGAAGAGATAAATATCGGCCTCGGCAAATAAGCCACTTCATTTGCAAGTGGCATCGTTGCGAGCTGTCCGCCATGGCCTCTCGTTTCGTCGATCGCATCCCGAGGGGATATCGGCAATGAGGCGGTGATATGCCATGGACTTCTCCCAGAGATGGGATCTCTTCCTCCTGAACGTCCTATCCTTCGCCGCCTTCCTAGTCCTGATCCCGATCAAGAAGGAGAACGTGAAGATCTCGGCCGGCCCATACCTGTCCTTCCTAATAGCCCTATTCGCCGAAATGTATGGGTTTCCACTATCGATCTTCATAATAACCTCCCTACTTGGGGGCGAGGATTTGATCCTCCGGTTTGGAAGCGCCTTCCCCATGGCATATCGGGTTGGATTCGCGATAATGATCCTCGGGATGTCTCTTGTATTCTTGGGATGGCGGCGCATCTACGGCGGGAGGGGCCTAGTTACGACTGGGGTCTACGGCTTGGTCAGGCATCCGCAGTATCTGGGGATACTCCTGCTAACGCTAGGCCTATTCATCCAATGGCCAACTATCCCAACCCTCCTGATGTGGCCGATCTTGGTCGTTTTATATTATAGATTGGCGAGGCGAGAGGAGGAGAAGCTGGAGGAGATTTTTGGGGACGGATATCGAAGATATAAGCGGAGGGTGCCCATGTTCCTGCCTAGGCCGATACAGAAACGATCTTATTGTGGGTCGACTTGCTCGGGATAGCATTGACGGTTTTCCACATTCCTATGCTTAACTGCGTTGCCCATCGGGTTCTAGGCTAAGGTCGGTAGACACTGTATTCAGCAACCCAGTGATGCCGGTCATAATGGTTGTGATAATATTGGAACGGGCGACATTCGCAAAGCCAAGGCCATCATCTTAGCGGCCAAGCTTTCCTCAAGTCCCTTTTTTATGATATGTCCACCATCCTCAACCCAAGCCTAGCGATGCCTTTGAGGAATCGACTCTCGTGTTGGTGTAGCACTCAGACATATTTCATGTTTCTCATTACAAAAGCTTATTAATAAAATAATTTAAATGAGGCTAATCGAGCAAAAATGGAGGCGTCCAAGGGAAATTACGGTCCATGGTGGGTGCCCGGCGACTGGAACGCCTTCTTTGGATTGTGGACTAACGTCCTAATGAACGTCATGGTCCTTAGCAGCCTTATGTTGTTCGTCGTGAGGATGCCAGCGGGAATAGTCTTCGGTCGCATAATCCCTGCCGTTGGCATATCTCTCATAGTCGGGAATTTTTATTATGCCTATATGGCGAAAAGATTGGCGAGAAAGGAGGGGAGGGATGACGTAACAGCCCTTCCATATGGCCCCAGCGTGCCCCACTACTTCCTAGTCACGCTCGTGATAATGCTCCCAGTGGTCCTCAAGACAGGGGATCCGGTGCTCGCGTGGCGCGTGGGGCTTGCGTGGTGCTTCATCGAGGGGCTCATCGAAGTTTCCGGCGCATATTTTGGAAAGGTGATACGGCAGAATACTCCGCGCGCCGCGATGCTCGGCACGCTCGCCGGAATTTCAATAGCCTTCATCAGCATGTCGCCCGCCATGCAAATGATGGAGGTCCCCTGGATCGGCTTCATCTCCTTCGGGATCATCCTAGTGGCTTGGTTCGCCATACTCCCGATGCCCCTAAGGATGCCGGGCGGCCTGCTGATGATCATCATAGGCACAGCCGTGGGATGGCTCACGGGATATATGAGGCCGGAGCCCCTCATGAGCGCAATCGCCGGCTTCGCCCCATATTTGCCATCTTTCGCCATTTCGGACCTATTGCAGGGCCTTGGCGAGTTCGCCCCGCTATTATCCACCGCCATCCCGATGGGGATCTACAATTTCACCGAGGCCTTCAACAACGTCGAGAGCGCGGCCGCGGCTGGAGACGAATATAATGTTTCCGAGGTGATATTCGTGGATGGCATCGGGACCTTGGCGGGGGCCGTTTTGGGAAGCCCATTCCCGACGGCGGTTTACATCGGGCATCCTGGATGGAAATCCATAGGCGGGCGCATCGGCTATTCCTTGGGAACCGGCATCGCCATAGGCATCATATGCCTCTTCGGTATATTGCCCTTGGCCTTATCCATAATACCCTTGGTTTGCGTCCTGCCCATACTTGTGTACATTGGGGCCGTGATAGGCGCCCAAGCCTTCCAAGCCAGCCCCCTGAAGCATGCACCGGCCATAGTCCTAGCCCTGATTCCCAACTTCGCCTCTTGGGGGAAGAATCTGGTTGATGGCGCCTTGGGAACGGTAGGGAAGTCGGCGGCCGAGATAGGGTACGATAAGCTGGCTTCAGCCGGGATCGCGTATAAGGGCTTGGAGATATTGAGCGGTGGGGCGATCCTCGTCGGCTTGATCTGGGCCGCGATCGGGGCGTTCGTGATCGATAGGGAATGGAGCAAGGCGGCCGCGTTCTCCCTGCTCGGGGCGGTCCTATCGTTCGTCGGGATCATCCATAGCGGGAGGGTGGCATTCGCCGCGGCTTGGGAGGCCGCCATCGGATATTTAATCCTCATAGCCATTTTCCTATTGATCAAGCTCTATAGAAAATCCGAGAGGGAGGTGCGGTGATCTAGATGGATGGAAAATTGGTGGTGAAGGCGGAGCCTTATGATTTCGAATTTGAGCCGCGAGCGACGGCCCTCATGGTCATCGATATGCAGAACGACTTCCTCAATCCGGGCGGATTTGGGGAGTTCTTGGGCAACGATGTATCCCTATTGAGGAGGGCGATAGAGCCCACGAAGAACGTCCTCAACGCCGCGCGAAGGGCTGGGATCAGAGTGATACATACCCGCGAGGGGCATCGCCCCGATCTATCGGATTGCCCTCCCAGCAAGCGCATGAGGGGTAGGTTGAAGATACGCATCGGGGACGAGGGGCCGATGGGAAGGGTTCTGGTGAGGGGATATAAGGGCCATGATATAATTGACGAGTTGAGGCCATTGGAGGGGGAACCCGTGATCGATAAGCCCGGCAAGGGGTCCTTTTACGCAACGGATCTCCACCTCATCTTGCAAAATTGGGGAATAAAGTACTTGATAGTCACCGGGGTTACGACCGAGGTATGCGTGCATACTACCGTGAGGGAGGCGAACGATAGGGGCTATGAATGCCTCGTGCTCGAGGATTGCGTCGCCTCCTATTTCCCGGAGTTCCACGAAGTGGGCATAAAGATGATCAAGGCGCAGGGCGGGATATTCGGGTGGGTTTCCAATTCGAAGGAATTTATAAAGGCGATCGGTAGCCTGATGAAGTGATCGAGCTGGGCCTTTTTCATCTAAAAACGATCGTCCCGGCCCTGTCCTCCAGCGCATCCACGGCCTTCTCCAATGAGGTTATTATGGCCCTATTTCCGGTCCTTCTCACGAACCTCATCGCAGCCAAGACCTTGGGGCCCATGCTGCCCGGCGGGAAATGCCCCTCCAGATAATACCTTTCCACCTCAGATACGCTGATGCGTCCAATTTTGATTTCATTGGCTTTGCCATAGTTCAGGCGGACGGCATCCACATCCGTCAGGAACATGAGGGCGTCCGCATTTATGCCCTCCGCGAGTATTTCGCTCGCGAAGTCCTTGTCTATGACGGCTTCCACGCCTCTCAAGCGATCGTTCTCCCAAATTATGGGTATCCCCCCTCCGCCGGCCGATATGACTATGAACCCGAGATCCAATAATTTGCTCACGGCTTCCTCCTCGACCACTTCCCTCGGC
Organism: Bathyarchaeia archaeon; assembly: GCA_038847005.1. Lineage (GTDB taxonomy): Archaea > Thermoproteota > Bathyarchaeia > 40CM-2-53-6 > CALIRQ01 > CALIRQ01. Next base: position 18,394 of record JAWCOP010000004.1, read on the forward strand.
TCCGGCGATGGAACGACCCTCCTGAAGCATTTGTCGCCCACCTCCCTCACCCTCTTGATGAGGAAGCCCCTCTCCTTGGACGCCCTCCCGGCCTCATCCTCATCATAGAACGGCCCTATGGGCTTAGTTGGATCCTTGAAGGCCGGATCGTTGGGATCGACGACGACTTGCGTGAGCACCGTAACCACCGGAACCTTCAAGCCCCTTCCCCTCAAAGCGTTTCCCAAGGACTGCTGGATCATATATCCAATCTGCCCTTGGGTCATGGCCCCTAGGATGTCCAATGGCTGGGGTGGGACCGCGTCCTTCGCCAATTCCTGCTGCAGCGAGAGGTCGCCCACTTGAGGGCCATTGCCATGGGTGATTGCCACCCTATAGCCCATCCCCACGATTTCTGCCAACTGTTCGCAGGTGATCCACAGGTTGCGGAGTTGGTCCTCTGCGGTTCCCGATTGATTGATCCTTTTGATCGCATTCCCCCCTAATGCGATCACGAGAGTTCCTTTCACAGAGTTTTTGAGAGGCGCCCACTTAAAAGATTTTCCCCGAGGCGCGTATGCATAAAGGCCAAGGCAATAAGCTTTATTAACCTTCTTGGCCTTTAAAAGGGCATCAAAGAAAAAGACGGTGCGAGTTTTGGCGCTTAATGAGATCCTTCAAGTAATACCCCTCGTCGTCATATTGCTCATGGCGATGGGCCTGAGGGGCAAAAGGGCCCAAGTCCAAATAGCGGGTTTCACGGGGGCCCTGCTCGCGATAATCTTCGGATGGCTCTTCTTGAATAAGCCCTTGACGATCCCGAAGATAACCTCCGTCTTCGTCGGGGGGATAACCGGGATCCTCGGTATAGCCTCGGTGATCATATACGCTTCCACGGCGATGTTCGTCGCAACTGCCGGCGGGACGAGGGCTTTCGTTGAACTCATACAGAGGATCTTCAAGAAGAAGATCGAGATCGTCGTGGGCCTGATGGTCTTTACGCAGGCGGCGGCGGTCTACATGGCCGGCTGCGGGGCCGCCAATACGCTGATAACGGCTCCGCTCATATA
>JAWCOP010000005.1:0-6156 GCA_038847005.1 Bathyarchaeia archaeon
GCGAGGCGCCCCAGATCCAACGGGGCGGGCGTCTTCCCATAACGCCGCGCCAGCTCCTCCGGGGCGAGGGTGAACCTGACGAGCGGCGTTTGGCTATTAACGCAGATCCTCAAAGGGGGCAAGAGGCCCTCGTGGGCTTTTTAATCGATGGGCCGGTTAAAATATATTGCCACGCCGTTCCCCTCCGCCGATGCGCCATGAAGGGCCTCGATTTGGCCAAGATATCGGCCGTGGTCGCCGATTACGATAGGACCCTGAGCGATGCGGAGCTCCAACCCTCCCCCGAGGCCCTAGAGGCCTTGGCCCAGCTAAAGCGAAGGAGGGGCTGGCGAATAATAATAGCCTCGGGCAGGCCGGTCGGCTTCTTCCTTAGGCATGAGCGAGTATTAACTCTGGCCGATGCCATAGTGGCGGAGAACGGCGCCGTTATCCATATACCAAGGGACGGGGGGACCGTGATCCTGGGCAGCAAGGACCTCTCGAGGCTCAAGGAAGCTTTGTCCAAGCTCGGCGTACCCTTCGAGGCCTTCGATGCTATCCTATCGATCGATAGGGGGGCCGAGGGGATCGTGAAGCGGGCGATCGCGGAAACCGGCGTCGAGGTCGAGGTGGAATACAACGTGGATACGCTGATGATCTTGCCGAAGGGTGTGGATAAGCTGAGGGGGGTTCGGATGGCCCTTGAGCTATTGGGCGCCGAGGGGGGCTTCATAGCGTTTGGGGACGGGGAGAACGATGCCGAGCTCATAGGCGATGCAGACTTCGGCGTGGCCGTCGCCAACGCTGCCGAGGAGGCCAAGGCCAAGGCGGACTACGTCACAAATAGACCCTATGGCGAGGGCGTGGCCGAGTTCATAAGGGATTTCTTGCTTCGGGACTAGGGGATCCATCCCAAGGACCTGCCCGGATGCCACGGGCAAGCCCCTATGGCCCCGCGAGCGCCCCCTCCATCTCGAGGTATAGCGATCTTCCGACATCCCAGAAGAATAGGACTGTTATCGCGCCCGCTACCATCTGCCCCGCCGCGCTCAGGTAACCCCCCGCGCCCGGGATGCGGGCGAGGAGGGGGGATATTATGGAGAAGGATATCAAAATGGCCATTAGGATCGTCAAATTCATCGCTAGCCTCCTCATCACCGAGATCCGTTGAGCGCTCGCCATCGGAAAGGCCTTGGAGATGAGCTCGGGGCCGAGCCCGAAGAGCCCCATGAGGTTCCTAGCCATCGATAGGAAGGGCGGGACCGTTGCTGCCAAGGCCGTTATCCAATACGCCATTCCGATCGAAAGCCCGATGCTTGGGATCGGGACATGGGCTTCGTCCGAGATCGCCGGGAACAGGGCATAGGCAGCGATCAAGATCGCGATCGTTATGAAGAAATAGAGGGGCGCCTTTAGGGCCCTCTTCCTTAAGAGCGCTAGGCCCTCCGCGCCCCGATTCTCGATCCTTGCGCTCAGATGCCCATCCAAGCCCCGATAGATGGAAACGCCGACATCCCAAAAGAAGAGGATCGTAATCGATGCGACGACGGCCCCCATCACCGCGGCCATCCGCCCGCCGATTCCCGGCATCAGGCATAGGGCGGGCGAAAGGGCCCAGTAGGCGACGAGGATCGCCGCCATAAAGACCGCATTGAGGGATAGCTTGGCCGCGGCCCTCGAGTTCTCGGGCAATATCCCGTATGCGCGTTCGAGGATCGCGTGGGAGCGGGGCTCGATGAAGCGGAGCACGGCCTTGATGAAGCCCAGGAGGGAGTAAAGGAAGATTGCCCCTATTATGAGTAACGGGATGGCGCCGGGCTGCAGGCCGAGTAGGGGCAACGGGGTTTCTGGGAGGAGGGCCAGCGCCGGCGATACGGCATAGCCGGCGATCAGGGCCATAATTAGCGATATCGAGGATTTCAATAGGCGCCGCAATATATCCGGGAGATCCCCCAGATCGGCCATCCCCTAGATCCTCACCGAAGGGCTTGCGGAGGGTCATTGGGCTCATCCTTTTATAGGATTCGGCCCATGGGGCGCTTGGGAAACAGATCGATGATCGAGGTCGAATCCTTGGGCCACGTAGTTAGGCTAACGCCCGAGTATTTGAGCGTAGACCTCTCGGAATCAACCGTCAGAGCGCTGAGAAACTTGGCTGGGCAACGATCCGACCTCAGGGAGGCCTTGGAGAGCCTCCTGAGGTGGGCCGATTTCCCCCTCATTTGGGTGCGGGACATCGACTCGGTGTCGCTGGAGGCCGTTCCGACCGAGCCCGGGGGCGAGCATATGCTAAAGCTCCTGATCTCGGCCAGATGCCGCGGGGGCCAGAGGATATATGAAATCCGCTTGGGCCCGGATGAGGCAAAGATGATCGCATCGGAGATCGAGGGCTTGATCCGGAGGGGATTCTAGCGCCTTTGATCCCACCCGAGCGCCCTCCACCCCAAGGCGGGGCCGCGCTGGGGGATTACGAGCCCGTAGTGGGACGTGAGGCCATAGAGGAGATCAGGGGGCTTGGGGAGAGGCTGGCGGGCATCAGGGTCGTGCATGTGAACTCCACCAAGGTCGGGGGAGGGGTCGCGGAGATCCTCGAGAGGCTCGTGCCGCTCCTGAGGGATAGCGGCGTGGATGCCGAATGGCGGGTCATCTCCGGGGATGAGGAGTTTTTCAAGGCGACCAAGGACCTTCACAACGCCCTCCACGGCGCGCCGATCGAGATCGAGCGGGAGGCGCTAGAGCATTACCTGAGGATCAATGACCGGAACGCCGGCGATATGGAGGACTTGGGAGAGGCGGATATCGTCGTAGTCCACGATCCCCAGCCGGCGGCGCTAATCAGAAGCTTCCCGAGGCGGAGGGGTAAGTGGATATGGCGCTGCCACATAGACCTTTCATCGCCGAACCCAAGGGCTTGGGACTTCATCAAGGGGTTCGTTTCCCAATACGATGCCGCGGTCTTCCACATGGATAGGTTCGCGAAGAGGGATCTCCTCATAAGGCAATTCATAGTGCCGCCCTCCATCGATCCATTGAGCCCCAAGAACAGGGAGCTCGGGGCCGGGGAGGTCGAGGGGATCCTCAGGGGGCATGGGATCGATCCGGGGAGGCCATTGATATCCCAAATCGGGCGGTTCGATAGGCTCAAGGATCCGGAGGGGGTCCTGAGGGCGTACAGGCTGTTGAAGGAGCCCGAGGGGGTCGTCGAGTTCGGGAGGTTCCTCAGGGGAGGGGGCCTCATCGACGCGACCAAGCTTGCGAGCGAGCGGATGGATTGCCAGCTCGCCCTAGCGGGCGGGTTGGCCGCCGACGACCCGGAGGGTTTGGAGGTTTACGAATCTCTCCTTCGCCAAGCCGCGGGGGACGGGGACGTCCATATATTGATGCTCCCACATCGAGCGGACCTCGATATAAACGCCATCCAGAGGGGCTCCGCGGTGGTCCTCCAAAAGTCCTTGAAGGAGGGTTTCGCCCTGACGGTCAGCGAGGCCCTCTGGAAGGGCAGGCCCGTGGTGGGCGGCAATGCGGGCGGGATACCGATGCAGATCATCGACGGCGTCAACGGCTTCTTGGTCAGCAGCGTCGAGGAGGCGGCGGCGAGAGTGCGCTTCCTCCTGAAGAACCCGAGGAGGGCGGAGGAGATGGGCAGGGCCGGGATGGAGCACGTCAAGAGGAACTTCCTCATAACGAGGCATCTGAGGGATCACCTCCTCATATACCTGACCCTGTTATACATCCCGAGGAAATTGGTTCAGCTTTGAGGGCATTCACGGCGGCCGATGGCGCATAATTTCGCGGATATTTAGGCGACGGCGCCCCCAGAGGTCCCTTCCATCGATGGGTTTAAGGCCGTTGAGTCGCCGTTCCCTTGCCAACTCCAACCAGCTTCCTCCTCACCTCTTCCGGTATCGGGTTTTCCACGATCAAACCGTACCTTGGGGCCTTGTTCACTATATCCGAATCGTTGGAAACTATAACCGGTATGCGATGGCTCAGGGCCGTGGCTATCAGGAGGCCATCGCCGAGCGGTATATTCTCGGCCAAAGATATGTCCAGACCCGCCATGGAGGGCTCCACGATCTTCAAACCGCCGATGGTCAGCTTGAGTTTTTCCACGAGGCGCCTGAGCGGCCTCACCCTATAGAACCGAAAAAGGACGTTATAAGCCTCCAAAATGGTCGTGTGCGTTAAATAAAGCTCGACTTCCCCCAATATGGCCCTTTCCAATGCCTCCCATGCGTATGGGTGGGCGGGGCTTTCATCGTAAAGGGCATATGAGAGGATGTCGGAGTCCATTATCCTCAACGCTTGACCCCGCCATAGAGATCCTTAACCCTCGCAGCGTCTACGTATGCCCTCCCCCTATCGCCCGAGAGCCCCATCCCCCTTATCCTATCCACCAGTTCGCGCCTATTCTCAAGGGCCCTTATGATTATTGCGTCCTTCCCCATGAGCTCGACCTTGAAGGTGTCTTTGCCTATGGCCCTCCTAATGCTGGTCGGTATTGTGATCCTGCCCTTCGAGTCCATCTTAACAATCTCTCCCACTCCCACTTCCATAAATCCGATGTTTAGCTTTATCCTAGGGCCTGAGCAGAGCTTCTCAAGAGCCCGTGGGATTGTCGACGGAGGCCGCGCGGCGGATGGGGCCGAATGGTTTTCAGCCCTCCCTCGGGCTAAAGGCCCTTGGGGATTGATCCCGGAGGCTATGATGGTAAAAAAGGCCCATTTCATATTGAGGTGCGGGGGGTGGGATTCGAACCCACGAAGGCCTGCGCCACGGGATGACCCACGTCGCGCATTGCGGTCTTGAGTGTGGCGCGCGCGGCCGAGGCGCGACCCGCCCATTTGACCTCTCGAGGCCCGATCGGGCTGGCTCTGGAACCCCCGCATCATATGGCCGGAGGGATGCCGCGAACCCTCCAGCCCGCAAGCCCTGCCAGCGCTTGTGCAATGAGGGGATTTGATGGAAATGGTCATAAATTTTGTGGTTCACTAGCCCGGCCTTCCCCCTAGCCGAGGCCCATAATGCGAGGCCCCTTGGGGAGGCTTGGCCTCAAATAATAGGATCCCGCGCCTGCGCGGCCCTTATGAAGGTTTTAAAAGGGGGGATTGAGGCAATAAGCCGCGCGCCGTGGTGACATCAACCCCTTGGAGGAAGCCGCCTACGCTCTCACGGCCACCATTGGCATCAGCCTCATATCCCTCATAGGGCTATTCGCCCTATCCCTCAAGGAGGGCGCTCTGGATGAGGTCCTATTTTACCTAATAAGCTTCGCCAGCGGAACGATCTTGGGGGCGGCCCTGTTCGATCTGGTGCCGGAGGCCGCCGGGTTGATCGATATTGATTCGGCGATCCCCTGCGTCGCCCTGGGCTTCGCCTCCTTCTACTTCCTCGAGAGATCCATCTACTGGTATCATGGCCATGGCCACGCCCGCGGTTGTTGGGAAAGGGTCGAGATAAGCGAGCCGGATAGGAGGGCCGGGACTAGGGGATTCGTATACCTAAACGTCATCGGGGATGCCGTGCACAACCTGATCGATGGGATGATCATCGGGGCCAGCTTCGCCGTCTCGTTTCCCGCTGGCCTCGTGTCCACATTGGCGGTGGCGTTCCATGAGCTCCCGCAGGAGATAGGGGATTTCTCCATCCTAGTATACGGCGGCTTGGGGAGGGGGAGGGCCTTGGCGATGAACTTCCTGACGGCCCTAGCGGCGATCCTCGGGGCCCTGAGCGTGCTCTCCGCTCCGCCCTCTACCCAATTCCTCGGCTCCCTGATGGGCTTCGCCGGAGGGGGCTTCATATACCTATCCGCGGCAGAGCTGTTGCCGGAGCTCAAGGCTGAGGGGGACAGGGCCAAATCCCTGCTCCAATACGCGCTCTTCGCCTCGGCCATGCTCTTGGTATGGATTTTGACCAAGGCCCTCCCCGGATAGCCGCCACGGATGGGCCAAAGGGATCTGGGCGCTCTGGGCCCCATTTGATGAATTGGAGGCCCTCAGAGGCGGCATACGTCCCCTATCTCCCGATAACCCTCCCTCTCCAATTGCAATGTGGAGTGCGATATCCCGAAGCCCTCACTCAGGGCTGCTTTTACCTCAATCAAGATGCGATCCGGATCGCCCAAGGCCCTCACGCTCAGGACCATCGTGGTGGCGGGCGGACAAATCCACATCCAGG
>JAWCOP010000005.1:6166-18603 GCA_038847005.1 Bathyarchaeia archaeon
GCGCTCAGGACGTGGGTGTAAGAGGTTATGCTCCATATATGGAGATCGTGGACGTCCAAGACCCCCTCGATCTCCCTAAGCCTCTCGATCACCTCCTTCGGGTTTATGTGCTCCGGCGCCCCCTCCAAGAGTATGTTTATCGCGGTTCTCAGCATCCTTGCCGTCCCATAGAGGACCGCGAGCCCGATGGCCATCCCTATGATCGAATCCACCACGTAGAGCCCGGTGAGGTAGATCATAATAGCTCCCGCGATGACCCCGATTGAGGATAGGGCATCGCTTAGGATGTGGAGGAACGCAGCCCTGACGTTTAGGCTGAGCATCCCGCGGGACACGGCCATCATGGAGGCGAGGTTGGCGAGGAACCCTATAAGAGCCGCGATCAGCATTTCGAGCCCTCGCACCTCCGCCGCCGAGAAGAGCCTCGCGAGCGCCTCATGGAAGATGAAGGCCGCGATGGCCACCAAGGTGATGCCGTTTACGAACGCGGCCAAGATCTCGACCCTATGATAGCCGTAGGTCCTATTCCAAGTGGCGGGCCTCGTAGAAACCCTGCTGGCCAAATAGCAGAGCGATAGGGCCATGAGGTCCGAGAACATATGCCATGCGTCGCTCAGGAGGGCGAGGCTATTCGAAATGATACCACCGATCACTTCGACTCCTATTATGGAGGATGTCAGGGCCATCGCTATCAATAGCCCCCTCCGCTCGGCGCATTTATCCAAATGAGGATTCATGCCAACCAATTCCTTGGCCAAGGGCCATGCGCTCAATTCGCCGTGCTCGGCTGGACCTTTAAAAGGTTTCTGGGGACGCGGGTCCAATTACTCCTCTCCAGATCCAGAGGCTGCATAGATGATAGAAATTAGAAGAAAATAGGCTATATACAGCAACTTTTAATAACTCCGTGATAATCAGGATCCGCAAAGGAGGGGAGCGGATGTTGAGTGATCGCTATTGGGGATTGGCTCCTAGGCCGACCGATCGGCGCCCTGTTGTCCGGAAGCCTTTTAAAAAGGCGTTCGCCCCGTAGGGCGCGGAGGATTCCAGAATTGACGATCGTCATGAGGGGGAGCGCGAGGCCGCTCGGATTGGCATTGGGGCCCCTGATGGCCCTAGCCATATCCATTTTCCCAACGCCCGCCTCCATGGCCCAATACGCCCCATCTGGGTTCCCCGATGCGCCGAAGCTCGTTTTGGCGATCGCCGCTTGGACTTTCGCTTGGTGGGTCAGCGGCGCCCTGCCGTTGGGCATCACGGCCCTCCTGCCGGGCGTATGCGCATCGATCCTTTACGCTTCATACCCAAAGGCCTTCGGCTACGCGAGCGCCAGCGCAGCCGTCAAGGCCGTATTCTCCACCTATATGGATCCGACGATAGTCCTCTTCTTGGGCGGATTCATACTCGCGAGCGCCATAGCAGCAACGGGCTTGGATAAGCGCATCGCCTATGGCCTCGCGGCCTCGAGGTTCGCCGGGGAGAGCATCGCGAGGACCTCCCTCATGATCTGGGCGGCGTGCTGGTTCCTATCGATGTGGATCTCCAACACCGCCGCGACGATGATCCTATACCCCATAGCGCTCTCCATCCTAACGGCCTTGGGCTCGAGGCCAGGCTCCAAGTTCGGCGAGTTCCTCATGCTCGGCTTGGGCTACGCCGCCAGCGCCGGCGGCCTCGCCACGATAATAGGGACGCCCCCGAACCTCTTGGCCGTTTCGGCCTTGGAGGGCGCGAAGGTGGCCTCGATCCCATTCGCCAAATGGATGGCCTTCGGGATCCCCATCTCCACGGCGGCGCTGGCGACGCTCTTCGTTACGCTCTGGATCCTCTATAGGCCCGGGGCGGAGGGCTTCTCCATTCCGAGGGAAAGGATCGAGGAGTTCAGGAGGGCGTTGGGCCCGATCGGGAGGGGGGAGGGCATAGTCCTCGGGGGCTTCGCGCTCACGGTGGCCCTATGGCTCCTCAGGGGCCTCCCGGATGCCCTCCGATATACCAACCCGGCCTTGGCCGAGGCGCTGAGCCCGATAGAGGTCCTCCTCCCGAACGATTGCGTTCCACCGCTGCTCGTAGGCCTCTCGCTCTTCGCCATACCGATCAGCCTGAGGCCCTATAGGCCCCTGCTCGCTTGGGAATCCGGGACGAAGTACGTCGAATGGGAAGTCCTCCTAATATTCGGCGGGGGCCTCGTCCTAGGGGATGCCATATTGAAATCGGGATTGGCTAGGTGGATGGCGGCGGGCTTGATCGGAGAGCGGACGGGCGCCGCCCTATTGGCGGCCATCGGGGTGGCGATGGGCTTCGCGATGACCCAATTCACCTCCAATACCTCAACGGCCGCCATGTTGGCCCCCTTGATCGTGGGCATAGGGCGGGAGCTTGGGATGGGCGCGGGCGGCGTGGCGTTCGCGGTCGTAAGCTCCGCCTTGGCAACCTCCTTCGCCTTGATGTTCCCCGTCTCGACCCCCCCGAACGCCATAGTCTATGGATCGGGATACATTAGGATGGACCGCATGGCCATCGTGGGGCTGGCCCTAGGCCTCATTTGGATGGCAACCATAATGCCGCTTTGTTGGATCTTGGTGCCGAGGCTCATATGAGCGCGGAGGCGGATCGCCTTCGACCCGGCCGGCTTTTGCCTTAGCGGGCCTAGCCGGGGCGCTTTGAGGGGGCCGGCCCGCCCTCAACCTCTCGAGCGTTTCCTCGAGGAACCTCAAGCCCCTTTCCAAAAGCTCTATCCCCTTTTCGGTTATCTCGTAATACTTCCTAGGCGGCCCGGGCCCCCTTCCTCCCCCGGCCTTGGGGGATATGTATCCCCCCTTGGCCAGCTTGTATATGACCACGTAGGCGCTGACCTTGCCCGGCTCGAAGCCGTATTCGGCCCTTATCAAATCCCTTATCTCATAACCGTACTTCGGCCCGGACCTCAGGAGGCTGAGGATGTAAATCCATAGGTTCTCCAAGGTCACCTTCCTGACCAATCGTTCATAGGCGGGATCCGATGCCCCTTCGGGGGAAACCATTTTTAACCTATTTTATGATAGTAAAATATTGGCAGATAAATGATTCGGAGGGTTCGAATTGGGCAGGATAAAGGTTGGCGTGATAGGGGTCGGGAACTGCTTCGCGGGGCTCGTCCAAGGCATAGAATACTACAGGCGGAACCCGGGCGAGAAGGTGATAGGCATAATGCACGAGCTGATAGGCGGATATAGCATATTCGATATAGACTTCGTGGCGGCGTTCGACGTGGCGGAGAACAAGGTCGGGAGGCCGCTCCACGAGGCCATTTATCAGCCCCCGAATTGCGTCGATTGGCTTCCCGAGGTCCCTAAGAGCGATGTGATCGTGAGGGAGGCCCCGATCTTGGATGGCGTGGGGGTCTACGTGGAGAAGATGATAAAACCGATAAAGCAAACGAAGAGCGATGAGGAGCTCAGGGAGGAGATCCTAAGGGAGATAAGCGATTCGGGGGCCGAGATGCTGATCAACTACCTGCCGGTCGGGAGCGAGAGGGCCGTTAGGTATTGGGCCGAGATAGCCCTCGACGCCAAGGTCGGCATGATCAATTGCATGCCGGTCTTCATAGCCTCGGATAGGGGCTGGGCGGCGAGGTTCGAGGCTGTGGGCGCGCCGCTGATAGGGGACGACGTCAAGGGCCAAGTGGGGGCCACGATACTCAACAGGGTTCTGGCCAAGCTCTGCGACGATAGGGGGACGCATATCGATCAAATGTATCAGATAAACATAGGCGGCAATACGGATTTCGCCAACATGCTCGAAAGGTCTAGGTTGATGTCGAAGAAGATCTCGAAGACCGAATCGGTCCAAAGCCAGCTGAGCAGGAGGATGGATGAGGAGAGGATCTACGTTGGCCCATCCGATTTCCTGCCCTTCCTTGGGAATACGAAGATCTGCTACATCAACATAAAGGCCAAGATGTTCGCGAATAGGCCATTCGAAATAGAGTGCAAGCTCTCGGTCGATGACAAGGCCAATTCAGCGGGTGTGGTGATCGACGCCATAAGGTGCCTTAAGCTGGCCATCGATAGAGGGGTTGGCGGAGTCCTTACCTCCCCATCGGCCTACTTAATGAAGCGGCCCCCGATCCAATGCAGCGATGCCGAGGCCAAGGTATTGATGGAGAAGTACATAGCCGGCGAGATCGAAAGATAGGATGCGGAAGGCTAGGGGCTGGATGGCTCGGTGTCGAGCGGAATGCCATAGGGCCGGCTTGAGATGCGATATTACATAACCCTTACGACGGATTGCAACCTCAGATGCGAATATTGTTATGGGAAATGCTTGGAGGATATGGGGGCCCATTATCCGTTGGAGGTGGATTGCGGGTTCCCAAGCAGGATATCTTATGGCTTGGAGGAGCTGGCGGATTTCTTGGAGAGGGATCCCGATCCCGTTCTCATATTCTACGGGGGCGAGCCCCTCCTCGAGGCGGGCTTGGTCAAGCGGATGATGGATTCGATCCCCGCGAGCGCCTTCATAATCCAAACGAACGGCCTCCTGCTGAACTACCTCGGGAGCGAATACGCCAACAGATTCCACACGATCCTGGTCTCCTTGGATGGCGATGAGCGCCTCACGGATTCATACAGGGGCGCTGGGACCTATAGGAGGGTCGTCGAGAACGTGAGGGTCCTAAAGGAAGGCGGGTTCAAGGGCGAACTCATAGCCAGGATGACGGTCGCCGAGCGGACCGAGATCTACGATCAAGTCCTATGGCTCCTCTTCAACGAGGAATGCCCTTTCCCGGCCGTCCATTGGCAATTGGATGCGCTATTCGGTGTCAGGGACTACGAGGGGCGCCGCTTCTCGGAATGGGCGGAAAGGTCCTACAACCCCCAGATCGAGAGGCTCGCCGAATTTTGGGTGGATTATATGGAGCGCGAGGGCCGCGTCCTGCGGATATACCCATTCTTGGGCCTGATGAGGTCCCTGTTGCGCGGGGAGCGCTCGAAGCTCCGCTGCGGGGCGGGATGGATGGCCTTCAATATAAGGACCGATGGGAAGATAACGCCCTGCCCCGTCATGGCGGGCACCGGGCCGTTCTTGGGGGATATAAGGCGAACCGATCCGAAGGAGCTCCGAGATGCCGTCCAAGTCTCTGAGCCGTGCCCGAGCTGCGATATATTCGGCCTCTGCGGGGGGCGCTGCCTCTATGCGAACCTCACGAAGCTATGGGGGGATAAGGGGTTCGCGGAGGTTTGCGGGACCGTTAGGAACCTGGTGGGCGTTCTCGAAGACCTCCTCCCGAGGGTGCGGGAGATGGTCGCGGATGGCATTATAAGCTTGGAGGATTTCGAGTATATGGAGTGCAATAGCTGCGAAATAATACCTTAAGGGGCCGAATTCGGATAACTCGATGAGGGAAAGAATTGCTCAATAAAAGTTTGGGGAAGGGGTTCCCGGCATAAGCGAGGAAGAGGGGGCCGTCGATCCTAATCCAGCAATGCCTCCAAGGATTCCTCCGCCATATCATCCGGCATCGGTATGCCCGTAATCCTCTTGGCCTCCTCCGTTAGGGAAACCATATCGCCCCTCGAGAGCAGCGGGAGCTTCCACTTCCGGCACCCGGCCATCAATTGCTGAAGGCCCACACCGACTCGGTCGTGCAGGTAGCCATAGAGGCCTATGGCCTCCCATGGGATCCCATCCAAACTTCCACCATTATTGGCCTTGATCGCCATCACGCCTACGAAGAACCTCTCGGGATCACCGCCATATCTCTCAACGAAGGCCTTCGGCAACTTCCCCTCCTTGGCGAGTTCCACGAAGTAATTCGCCTTCATGACGGCCGTCAGGGGCGACCTCCCCATGAGGATCGCCTTGACATATGGGCCGTCGCCGAAGTTGCTCATCGCGATCGCCTTGAACATCTGGGTCTCGTTTATGAAGCCCCCCGCCATCACTATATCGGGCACATATCTGCCCTTCCTCCTAAGTATCTGCGCGCATTTCAGGACCTGGGCCTCCAAGTAAACGGTCGGCGTGCCCATCTCGTCGATCATCGGAACGGGGCTCATGCCCGTCCCGCCCTCGGCGCCATCGAACGTTACGTAATTCAGCTTCGCCTCCGATGCCAACTTCATTGTAAAGGCCACATCGGCCAGCCTATAGGCCCCGGTCTTGAGCGTCACCTGCTTCGCGCCTTGCTCCCTCAGGGCATCGACCTCCTCCAAGAACTTCTTCGCATCGATCATGCCGACCCTGCTGTGGCGCTCGAACGAATCGAATATGCCCCGCTTGAAGGCCTCTTGGACCGCCTTATCCTCCGGATCAGGTATGACTATGTAACCGCGCCTCTTCAGCTCCAAGGCCCTCTCCAGCGTCCATAGCCTGACCTCCCCGCCGATGGCCTTGGCGCCCTGCCCCCACTTCCTCTCGATTATGTTCACCTCGAGCTTCGAGATGGCATATTCATCGACGCCCAGCCTTTGATCCTCTACGTTCGTTTGCACGGCCACATCCCCGTGCTTCCCATCCCAGAACTTCCTGAACTCCTCGACCCTGCGCTTCAGCTCGCTCGAATGGACTACCTTGCCCCCGGAGAACTTCGCATCGGGATCCATCCCGCAAACGTTCTCGCCTATGGTTATCGTTATGCCGCAGAGCGCCGCGCCCACCGCCAGGCCGCTCCAATGAACCCTAGCGACATCCGTGGATCCATACGCGCCTATCAGGATCGGGAGCTTGAGCGACGTTTCCCCAACCTTGGTCCCGATGTCGACGTTCGGGAATATCGCCACATCGGGATTGGCCTCTATTCCCTCCGCGCCGTTCAGCTTGGCCTGTATGTTGAAGTGGGACCAATCGATCCAATAATCCTTGAGGGCGCCTTGGGTGCTTTTGCCGAATTGATGGGGCTCCGGATAAAGGACTTCCCTGCCCCTTAGAGCGGAGAGTCCCACCTCGCATAGGAACGGGCAATCCCTTATGCAGATCGGGCAAAGGCCGCTGGAGGGGCTTACGTCCCTCACCCGGGTTTGCGTCCCAGTGGTGGATTTGGAGTTGAGGTACGCCGAGTTCTTGTCAACCCTTTCTGGCATTGACTCCACCTCCGAGCCATTAGGTCCGCGTTTACCGCAATTTCCGACATATAAGCATTACTTTTTTGTAAATTATATGCACTTTACAGTCATGACTGTGCAAATTAAAATTATTTTTGGCTATGCAAATGGAAAAAAGTGGCATAATGTCTATTATTGTTGGCGATTTTGAAGAATTTGCCTAGTAAATATTTTGAACATTAATTTCAATATGTGGCAAGTTTTTGCAAAAAGTCAATTATGTTTTGTAAAAAATTTCAATAGAGGGCTTGGGCGGTCTCAAATTGGCCAAATAGTGAGGGTTGGGGAATCGAACCTTAGCGCGATGGCACGCGCTTTAGAAAGGGGCTGAGGCCATTGGAATGAGCTCAGCAATCATAGAATTTCCGGACGATTAGCAAGGGTTAATAGCATCGCTCTTGAGTCTAGGTTTGGTGCTACGATATGAAAAACGACTCATTGGAGTTCCTGAGGAAGTTCACGGAGGCCTTCGGGCCCGCCGGTTTCGAGAGGGAGGTAGTCGGACTGGCGAAGGAATACGCCGGCCCCTATTCGGATCAGATCCTATACGATAAGTTGGGATCCATAATATTCAGGAGGGGTGGCAAGGCCCCCAGACCTCGCCTCCTCTTGACGGGCCATGTGGACGAGATAGGCTTCGTGATCTCGGGAATAGACAAGGAAACGGGCTTCTTGTCGTTCAACCCGCTCGGTGGATGGTTCGATCAAGTCCTCCTCTCCAGCAGGGTGATCGTGAGGACCAAGAAAGGCGACCTCCTCGGGGTCATAGCCGCCAAGCCGCCCCACCTCCTGCCAAAGGAGGAGGCGGAGAAGGTCGTGAAGATGGATAAGATGTTCATAGACATAGGCGCCAGCAGCGGAGATGAAGCGAGGGAGATGGGCGTCAGGATAGGGGACCCGGCCGTTCCCTGGTCCCCCTTTCAAACGATCAAAGGGGGCAAGCTCGCCATCGGTAAGGCCTTCGATGATAGGGTGGGGGCCTTCGCCATCCTTGAGGTCCTCAGGAGGATCAAGGAGCGGAGCATCGATCATCCAAACGATCTATTCTGCGCCGCGACCGTCCAAGAGGAGGTGGGGCTCAGGGGGGCGAGCACGGTCCCCCACCTCGTTGACCCAGATGCGGCCATAGTGGTCGATGTGGACATATCGGGCGATGTTCCCGGGATAAGGGCGGAGGAGGCCCCGGCGAAGATGGGGAGGGGGCCATCCATATTGGCCTATGATCCATCGATGATCCCCAATCAACCCTTCAAGGAGTTCGCCATAGGTGTCGCCGAGGAATGCGGGATACCTTATCAGATATCCCAATCGCCGAGGGGCGGTACCGACGCGGGGAGGATCCATATATATAAGACCGGTTGCCCATCCCTCGTCATAGGCATCCCAACTAGGCATATACATTCCAGGGCTAGCATAATGAGCTTGGATGATTTGGAAAATGCCATAAAGTTCTTGATCGAATTGATAAAGAGGCTGGATGAGCCCGCGGCGCGATCCTTCACGGCCCTTTGATGTCCCCTCATATGCGATTCATTTATCTTCTTCCACATGAAACCGGATTTTGAGCTGACCTCCCCTGATCCCCGCGCTGCTACGCAGGCCCAAGGCACTAGCCCTTGCGGTCGCGATAGCGATCCTCCTATTCCTCTCGTTATCGATTTGGCCCCCCAGCCCATCGAGGGGGCGGATTCATCCCGCCGGAGGGGCGCCTTTCTTCGCCTATGCCACGCCGGATCCGGAGGTCCTTAGGTTCGGGGAATCCTCGACCGTTAGGTTGGAAATCTTCAACGTCGGGGATTCCCCAGCGGAGGTAAGGGGAGTAGAGGTATTTTGGCATGGGGATCCCGCGATATCGGGCGTCGAGGTGATCGGCGCCTTCCCAACGATTTTGCCCCCAAAGGGGAACTTCACGGCCCATGCGATCGTCAGGACATCGAAGGGGGTGGCCGTTCCGGAGGGCGGGAGGGCGTTGCTCGCTAGGATCCTTGGCCCGGATGCGAGCTGTCCCATAAATCTCTGGCTGGTTAGGAAGAGGGCGGAGCTCAGGGCCGAGGCGCGAGCCGCGTTTGGGGCCGGTAGGTTGTTCTTGAACGTTACCATTGAGAACGTTGGCGATGGGGCGGCCTCGGGCCCATCGCCCTCGATCTTCCCGCCCGAGGCATTCGAGCTTATCAAAACCCCAAGCGCCTCAACTTGGGAATTGGGGGCCGGGGAGAGGACAACGCTCGGGTTCGAATTGAGGAACTCCACGGCCCTATCAAAGGGCCTCTGGGAGATCCCGGTTTTGATCAGATATGGCGTTATGGCAGAGGATTCAAACATCATCGCCGAGAGGAGCGTACAATGCATCGCTAATTTCGGCGTGGATTCCGGCGACTCCTCCATGGCGTTCCGGTCCTATGGGAGTTCTAGATGGGAAATCCAATATAGGGTTAAGGTAGGGCCCGTCTTGGATCCCAGCGGGGCCTTCCTTAGGCTGAAGCTACCCCCGAACAACGCGCATCAGGAGGTGGCCTCCGAGAGATTCGATCCAGCGCCCGATCGCTTCGAGGCGGATCGATTTGGTAATAGGGTGGCCGCTTGGGCGCTAGGTCGCTTCGATGGCGGCTTCGAGGTGAGCTATGGGGCGATAGTGATCGCGAAATGGATCAGGACGAGGCCCCCGCTCGACGGCTTAATGGCCTTGGAGGGCGATTGGGGCTCCCTGCTAGCGCCGGAGCCCATGATAGAGAGCGAATCGGAGGAGATTAGGGCGGCGGCCGATGGCTTCAATGGGACAGGTGCCTTCGATCTGGCGGAGAGGATCTTCGAGTTCGTTCAAAGGGGCATCAAATACGTTCCCCATAGCCCGGAGAAGTGGCTCGCGAGGGAGCCGATGGGCCAAGGCGCCCTCATGACCCTCAGGACCAAGTTCGGGATATGCACCGATAAGGCCGATCTCCTCGTGGCCCTTTATAGGGCCAAGGGCCTGCCCGCTAGGAGGAGCGTTGGAGCCATGGCCGGGGGCTTCCCGCCGTCGGGGCAGGGCCATGCATGGGTCGAGGTCTGGATCCCCGGTTGCGGGTTCGTGCCATGCGATCCGACGAACGAGCTCTCCTTCGGGGAGGTCTCCCAAAGGGAGGTTTGCCTATATTACGGCCAAGGGCTGAGCGTGATGCCCGCCGAGATCGAGGGGGGATCGGCGGAGCTGAGCTTTGAGATGGCCATAGGGGAGCCGGGATCCGGGCCGGGGGCTGTCATCCCAATATACCTTTTCCTCGCGATGCCTTGGGCCGTGATACTTGCCTTCGCGATCCTCCGGCTTTCAAAGCGGCTAATTTAAAGGGAGATTCCCCCAATAATCGCTCGGTGTTTGGGCTTGTCGGAGGATTTCCAGTTGGCCCTCGGAAGGGCCTCGAGGGTCGCCGTCTTCCGCGTGGAGCCCGATAGGGATCTGCTCCAAGCCCTAAGGAAGATCGCCGAGCGATCCGGCATAAGGACCGGTTTGATAGTTTCGGCCGTCGGCAGCCTTAAGCGGGCGAGGTTGAGGAACATGAAAGTCTTCCCGAGGGAGCTCCCCGTTAGGGATGAGCATAGGTCGTTCGTTGATGTGGATGGCCCATTGGAGATACTCTCCCTTTCCGGCAACTTGCTCAGGGGGGAGGATGGGGGGGCCACCGTACATGCGCATATGGCGGTTTCCAAGGTCGATGAAGGGGGGATAAAGGTCCTCGGTGGGCACTTGGTCGAGGGCAACATCACATACCTCATGGTCGAAATCGCAATAGCCGAGGTGGAGGACGTCGATATCGTAAGGGCCGTCCACCCGGAGAGGAGGGGGCTGGAGTTGACCGTGAGGAGGCCCTCATGGGGGGTGCCGCCTTACGTATGATCGGGGGCGGCTGGGATGAGGGTCGATAGGGTTGCCTGCATAGGCTCGGGGTTGATAGGTAGCGGCTGGGCCGTAGTATTCGCATCCAAGGGCTTGGAAGTACGCCTCCATGACGTAAGCGAGTCCAAGTTGAAGGGGGCCCTTTCCGTTGTAAGGGAGAAGCTCGAGTTCCTCGCGAGGAATCGATTGATCCCCGGAGGGGTTGAGGAGCTCATCGAAAGGGTTTCGGCATCGACCGATCTGAGGGAGGCGGTTGAGGATGCGGACTACATACAGGAATCCGTCCCGGAGGATTACGGCGCGAAGAGGAGGGCCTTCGCCGAGATAAGCAAGTGGGCCCCGAGGGATGCGATAATAGCGAGCAGCACCTCCGCGCTCCTGATCAGCAAGATCCAGAGGGCCGCGAGGGGGCCGGAGAGGTGCTTGACCGCGCATCCTTGGAACCCCGTTTACCTAATACCCTTGGTCGAGCTTGTGCCGGGGGAGTTGACCTCCAAGTCCACTGTTGAGGCGGCTCGGGGATTCATGGAGGGCTTAGGGAAGGCGCCCGTGGTATTGAGGAGGGATGTCCCCGGCCACCTCGCCAATAGGCTACAGGCGGCCATCCTAAGGGAGGCCATGGATTTGGTTGATAAAGGGATTGCCACCGTCGGGGACGTGGATAAGGCCGTCAGGCTCGGCCCAGGCCTGAGGTGGGCCCTGATGGGGCCGTTCATGATATTTCATTTGGCCGGTGGGGAAGGGGGCATGAGGCGATCCTTCGATATCCTCGGCCCCTCCTATGAGCTGAGGTGGAGGAGCATGAGCTCTTGGACCTCCATTCCCCCCTCCGCGCGAAGGAAGGCCCTCCGCCAAATGGGAGCGTTGCTAAAGGGCAAGGGGCCGGGAGGCCTCCCCGAGCGCAGGGATGAGGCCCTAGTCAAGCTCCTTAGGGCGCTGGGGATCTAATGGGCATGGGTTTGGGGGGAGGAGGACCCGAGCGAATGAGGGGGCAGCCCTAGGGACATCACCCTCATGGGGCATAGCTCGCAGTACTTCGGCAAATCCTCCACCTTAATGGCATTGCCGATCCTTTCCAGAACGGGGCAGCCCAATGGGTTGCCGTATTGATCCCTCAGGCCATATATGCAATGGGTGGATTTGAAAGCCATCCCAATCCCTCGTTTCGAAATCGCCCTCCCGCTTTTATAACCTTTGCCTATGCGGGGAGATCCGTTTCGTTCCGCGACCCCTCCCAATGATGAGGGGCGATCGACCGCGGCTCAAGGAAAATCTTTATTAATTGACTGTGGGGGATCGGGTTCCGATGCCAAATGCCGATAGATCCAGATTTCATGAATAAATTGAAGCCATCCGGGGAGCACAACGGCCATAAGGTTTGGGGGGAGGTCGATCCGCCAACGAAGCTCGGGATACATGGGACGAACGTGGCCGTGGATCAAGACCTTTGCAATGGCGATGGGGTATGCGTCAGCGTTTGTCCG
>JAWCOP010000006.1:0-16046 GCA_038847005.1 Bathyarchaeia archaeon
ATTGAAGTTGGCAGGGTAGGGCAACTATGGCTATCTTGGAGTTTGGGAATCCCAAACCGGCCTCCTTGGCCTTGAAGATCGTCGGCGCCACTACGAACTTCGATCCCGCGCAGGCCGATGCATCCGCGGGCCCGGCGGCGATCCTCGGGATCGGGAGCCAGCCCTCGTCCCTATCTACGACGATCGCCTCCCCGATGATCTCGGAGCTGAGCGCGTATCCCAAGAGGGCGCTAACGGCCCCGCCGTCTTGGCATTTGCGCAATAACTCCCCATCCTTAGCCCTGATCGAATAGGTGCTTATGTAGACGCCGAACTCCTCCTCCGGCTTCCTAACCCTGCCGAATATCCTCCTCTCGATCTCGGAGATCGATATCCCAGTCCTAGGGCAGACGTGGTAGCATATTTGGCAAAGCGCGCAACGCCCGGTCAGCATTGGATCCCCATTTGGGCCGGCCATTTCTATGGCATCGACAGGGCATGATGCTGCGCACGCGCTGCATCTGGTGCAGAGCCCCGCCCTGACGACCTCCGCCAACAAGTTCCCCCAGATCTTTGGCCTCGCTTGCAAAGCGGGTCCACCCCTTGGAAGTCCTTATTTTCAGGCGGCCGCAAATTTATCGATTACTGAGGAAGGGAGCCATGGGGCTGCGCTCGGAGTTGGCCAAATGGCTCGAGGGGGCCAAGGGGATCGCGGTCCTCGGGATCGGGAACCCCATCAGGAGGGATGATGCCATAGGCGTTGAGGTCGTGAAGGCATTGGAGGGCAAGGTCCCGGGGCGGGTCCTCCTCCTGAACTGCGAAACGATCCCCGAGAGCTTCGCTTGGAAGGTGGCGGAGTTCCGCCCAACCCATATACTATTGGTGGATGCCGCGGATTTCCTAGGGGATCCGGGCGAGGCGAGGCTGTTCAGCGCTGGCGAAACCGTCGGGGCGTCCATATCGACTCATTCCCTGCCCCTCAAGGTCCTATCGAAGTATTTGGAAATGGAGACCGGAGCTAGTGTCGCCGTGTTGGCCATACAGCCCAAGGACTTGGGGCTTGGGGAGGGGTTAAGCGATGAGCTTCGGGCATCCCTTGGGCGCTTAATCGAGATCCTAAGCGATGCCCTTTCCGGGTCCGGCCCGATGTAATTCGAATAGCCTCCTGATCGCCGCCTTGTACACCTTGATGCTATCTAGGTACTCCCGTATATCGATGCGCTCATACGGCGTATGATCCAATCGGGAATCCCCGGGGCCGTAGGCGACCATGGGGACCTTCAAGGCCTCCCCGAGCACGTTGAGGTCCGCAGTGCCCGTCTTCCTAAGCAACATGGGCTGTTTCCCCAACTCGGTCCTTATGGCCCAAGATAGGGCCCTGACGAGCGGGGATCTCCTATCGGCCTCAAAGGGCTTAGTTATGTCCCCGAATCCCAAATCGACGCTCACCTTTGGGTGCTCCCTCCTGAACTTATCAACGAGCTCCTTGGCCTTCGAGAATATCGCCTCGAGCGATATCTGAGGTGGGAACCTCAGATCTATGGTCAAGTCGCATTCCGAGGGGACCGATGTGGAATCGGAGCCGCCGCGGATCTTCATGAGGCAGGAGGTGATCGAGTAGAACTTGCTGCTCAAGTCCTCGCCCGGGAGGCGGAACTCTCTGAAGGCCCCCCATAGCCCGAATGCCCTCTCTATTGCGTTCTCGAAGAGCCAAGGGGCTGATGAATGCCCTGGCTCCGTCCTAACCCTGAGGATTATCCTCATGCTCCCCTTGTAGCCTATCGTTATGTTGGAAACCCCGCTCGGCTCGCCAAAGATTGCGTAATCTATATCCAACCCATCCTTCATGAGGTTCTTTATCCCCTTGCCCTCCCCCTCCTCGTCCACGACGCAGGCCACAATGATCCGGCCGTCGATCCCCTCCCCAGCCAAGGCCCCGGCCGAGAGGATCATCGATGCCAGCGAGGATTTCGCATCTACCGCCCCCCTGCCGTAGAGGGTTTCCCCCTCCACCCTCACCGGTATGAGGCCCGGGACCGTATCCATGTGGCCGCAAAGGAGCAGGGCCGGATGGGTCCCTTTGCCCACCTCCCCTATGACGTTCCCGACCTCGTCCCTGCGGGCCCTGATCCCGAGCCTAGCCATCTCGCCTAGGATCAGATCAGATGCAGCGCCCTCTTGCCCGAATGGGCTATACGCCCTGAGCAACTCGATCAGGAAATCTATTGCCCGTTTCTCCGCCGGCGACATCCCCGATGGCCTCGTCCAATATCCCGATGGCCCTATCCAGCTGGGCCTCCTCGATCACCAAGGGCGGGAGGAAGCGCAGAACATTCCTACCGGCGTCTAGGATCAAGAGGCCCTTCTCCAAGGATTTCATTATGACGTTATAGACGTCGTGCTTCATCTCGACGCCGATCATCAACCCCATTCCCCTAACCTCGCGGATGGCGTTATGCTTCTCCCTTAGGGCGAGGAGGCCCTCCATCAAGCGGGGCCCCAACCGGGAGGCCCTCTCAGGCAAGCCCTCGCCGTTTATTATGTCCAATGTGGCGGAGGCGGCGGCGCAAGCGAGGGGGTTGCCGCCGAACGTGCTCGTATGTTCCCCTCTCTTGAGGGCTGACATGACGTCCTCCTTCGCGACCGTAACGCCCATCGGTATCCCGCCCGCGATCGCCTTGCCTATGCACATTATATCCGGCACGACGGACCAATGCTCGCAGGCGAACATCCTCCCAGTCCTGCCGAGCCCCGTTTGGATCTCGTCCAAGATTAGAAGGACCCCCTTCTCATCGCATAGATCCCTAACGCCCTTCAGATATCCCTCCGGCGGGAGCTTGATCCCGCCCTCCCCTTGGATCGGCTCGATTATGACCGCCGCCGTTTCGGGCGAGATCGCCTCCCTCAACCTATCCAAGTTGCCGAATGGCACATGCCTTATGCCCGGGACGAGGGGTTCGAAGGGTGCCCTATATTTCTTATCCCAAGTAACGGAGAGCGCCCCCATGGTCTTCCCGTGGAAGGCGCCCATCATGGCGATTATCTCCTTCTTCCCGGTGTACTTCCTCGCGAGCTTCAGGGCGCATTCGACGGCCTCAGCCCCGCTGTTCCCGAGGAACGCCCTATCCACTCCCTTCGGGGTCACCCTCGAGAGCTTCTCCAGAAATTCCGACCTCTTGTCGTTGTATAGAGAGCCGTGGCAGGAGATCAGCTCGCTGGCTTGGCGGCATATGGCCTCGACGAGCTTCGGATGGCAATGGCCTATTATGCTCACGCCGTAGCTGCCCATGCAATCTATGTACTCCCTGCCCTCCGAATCCCATATTCTCGCCCCCCTTCCCCTAACTGCCACCACGGGCCTCTTCGAATATACGCCCGCCATGAGCCTTTGTTCGATCGAGATCGCCTCATCCGCCTTCAACGAACGATCACCGTGCCCATCCCTAATTCCACCGCCGATCTTATCGGTTCCGGCTCTTGGCCGGATCCGATCACGACCTTCCCGACACCTTTCTCAATGGCCTGTATCGCGGCGTGGACCTTGGTTATCATTCCCGGCCCGACCTTCCCCAATATCGCCTCCGCCTCGCCCTTGGTGAGCTTTGGAACTACCTCGCCATCCAATATGAGGCCCCTTACGTCCGTCAGGAGGACCAAAACGTCTGCCCCCATTGCCCCCGCTATCTGGGCCGCTGCTCTATCGCCGTCTACGTTCAGAAACTCGAACTCCTCCCCGATGGCCAAGGGCGCCACGACCGGGAGGAAGCCAGCGTCGAGAAGGGCCTCGAGGAGCCTCGTATCGACCTCCACTATAGTGCCCGTATATCCCCCATCTATGCGCTTCTTCCTGCCCTTTTCATCGACTATTATGAGGTCCTTCTTCCTCCTAGCCCTTATCAAGGGCCCATCGAGCCCGCTTATGCCGACCGAGGGGATCCCCCGGCTCGCGAGGGCCGAAACGAGGGCTTTGTTCGCGAGCCCCGCCATGCCCATGGCGTAGATCTCCACCGTTTCCCTATCCGTATATCGGCTCCTGAAGCCTTGGGGCGATGTGACGAAGACTTGCTCCTTGCCGAGCTTGCTGGCGAGGTTCGTCACGATCTTCCCTCCGCCGTGGACCAAGATCAAGCGGGACTTCTCGAAGGCGTTCTTGACGTCTCCGAGGAATCCCTCGGGGATCGAGGACTCCAAGAGGCTCCCGCCTATCTTCACGACGATCAACATCGGCTATCACAGCGGATGCAGCGGGGGGCTCATCAACCCCTCGCGCTCATCGAAACCCATCATTATATTCATGCAATGGACTGCCGTCCCGGCCGCCCCCTTCACCAAGTTGTCTATGGCCGATAGGACCACTAGCCTATTTGAATGGGGATCCAATTCGAATCCGATATCGCAGTAGTTCGACCCCATGACGTTCTTGGGATCCGGGAGCCCGTGGAGAGCCTTCCTATCCTTCACGAGCCTTATGAATGGCTCCCCCTGGTAGGCGGATCTATAGACCTTCCAAACGTCCGATTCCTTCAAATCGCCCGAGTGGAAGGCATGGATCGTCGCCAATATCCCCCTCGCCATGTTGACGGAATGGGCCGAGAAGGATACCGCGACCTTTCCGCCCCCCAAGGAGCTTAGCTCCTGGATTATCTCGGCCGTATGCCTATGTCCCACGGGCTTATAGGCCCTAATGCTGTTGTATTTCTCGGGATGGTGCCCGGCGGGCGTGGGCTTTGCCCCCGCACCCGAGGTCCCCATCTTCGCATCGACAATGACCTTCCCCTTATCCACGACCCCGGCTTTGATGAGGGGGGCCAAGCCCAAGATTGAGGCGTTAGCCATGCAACCGGGGCATGCAATCAAATCGGCGCCCTTTATCTCCTCCCTGTGGAGCTCCGGGAGGCCGAAGACGGCCCTCTCTAAGAGCTCCGGGCGCTCGTGCTTCCACCCGTACCAGACCTCGTAATCCTTGGGATCCTTGAGCCTGAAGTCCGCCCCCAAGTCTATGACCTTCAGGCCGAGCTCGAGGAGGAGTGGGACAAACTTCATCGAAGCGCCGTGGGGCAATGATGTGAAGACCAGATCGCATGTGTTGGCTATCGCCTCCGGATCCGGCTTCACGAATTTGAGCTGGGTCAATCCCCTGAGGTTCGGATGGACCCTGAAGACGAACTCCCCGGCGTATGGCCTAGAGGTGACGGCGGAAACCTCCACGTTTTGGTGGAATAGCAATATCCTCAGCAACTCCCCGCCGCCATATCCCGATCCCCCTATTATCCCGACCTTCAAAATCCCGATCACCCGCGAACCCTCAACCAGCGTTCGCCATGCTGAGGGCACATTTTATCATATTCTCGGCCAAGTTCGCCCCGGTCATCAACCTCGTTTGTTCCCAGAACTCCGGGCACGAGTTGGCCTCGTGGAACATCACATCGTCCTTTACCTTATCCAAATTCTCCTCTATCACCTTCCTAACCCTTTCGTAGGGCTCGGTCCTCTTATAAAGATCGAATGCTTCCTCCAGCCTCTTGTTCCAAGTCAGGAAGTCCTTGGTCTTCGCCGGGTTCCTCTTGACCTTCTTTATGTTATCGAAGTATGGCTCCAGCTTCTCAAGGTCCGATCGGATGTATTCATCATCCGTGGATTTGGACCCCTCGACGCGCGGCATGGCATCGAGAGCGAGGACCCAAGCCGAATCCCCCCCTATAGCGGTACCGCATCTTTCGGCCGCCTCGATGACAGAATTGGGCAACTTGACCCCAAACACCATGTTGCCCAAGAAGGTGTTTGTCCTGAAGTCCTTGAACCCGGCCCTAGCTAGGGCCAAGGGATGGCAGGAGGGGGGCTTGCCGCGCTCCTTGCTGACCACTATCCTCAGGTCGTAAAACCATTTATCGACGAATTCTTGCGCGAATATGCCGATCGGGTTTATTATCGATGGTTGAGTATCCTCCAGAAGCTGGATCAGCCCATCCCTGCCCTTGACCAACCTGACGTCCCTCCCGTGGGTCCCGCTATCGGGTTTTATCACCATCGCCCCATCGAGCTCCCCTTGGAGGAGGTCGGCGATGCTGACCTCGTTGTGTATCTTAGCCATGTTCTCCAAGAACTCATGCGAGTTGCAGGGGACGAAGACGCTCTTCGGTATCTTGACCCCTGCCCTCCTGAACTCCAAAAGGGTCCTCAGCTTGCTGAAGCATATATATTCCACCCTAGAGGAATTTATCACGGGCTTGCCCAAGGCCTCCATGATGGATGAGGCGTAAAGCCTCCTATTCTTGCTCTGGGCCCTGTTCAAGACCGCGACAGCGCCTTCGAGTGCCCCAGTGTATTCCTTAACCTTGCTCCTTATGGTGAAGGCGGCGTTGCTCACGACTATGGAAACGAGGCGGAATGGTATGTGGACTAGCTCCACGCCCATCGCTTGGGCGGTGGCCTTTATCCCGAGCTCATCCGTTTCCGGATGCTCATAGAGTATGGCGATGCCCATCCCCATCTATCCCGCGAGCCCTAAGAGGCACGATTGTCCTCTCACTCCCCCCAATCCTCCCCCTCCACGGCTAGCTCCCTGACCTCTACCTCATCGCCCTCTATCTTCTTGATCTCCAGCTCCAGACCGCAATCCGGGCAGCTCACTATCTCCCCAGTGGAGGCGTCTTGGGGGGCGTCGAACTCGGCCCCGCAATCCGGGCATTTTATTTTTGGCATTGCCATCCCCATCCTAGGGCGCTTACTACGTAATTCGAACCATATATAAAGATTCTGGATTTTGGAATTCTGTGCCGATGCGCTCTCGCGGCGGGACCCCGCCCATCGGAGGGCTCTAAAGGGTTCCATGACTTTGCGTCAAGCAAAAGCTTTTATAGATCGGATTTCGATAAAAGTTCCGAAATAATATTTCAAAAATCGTTAAAATAGTTCGATATATGGATGGCGATTGAGATGGATGAGATAGATGAGAAGATCCTGAAGATCTTGGAGGAGGACGCAAGGGCCTCCTATGTGGATATCGGAAAAAAGCTACGTCTTTCGGAGGGGGCTGTGAGGAGGAGGGTGCAGAATCTCGTAAGGGAAGGGGTCATAAAGAAGTTCACGATTCAAAGGGAGTTCACGCGGGGGACGAAGGCCATAGTCCTGATCTCGGTCAATACCCCGCTGCCCACGCCAGAGGTTTCGAAGGCCCTCAGGAAAATAGAGGGGGTCCAAATGGTATACGAAGTCACGGGCCAATACGACATAGCGGTCTTCATCTCGGGGGCCAGCATAACTGATGTCGATCATTGTTTGGAGGAGGTCAGGCAGGTGAAGGGCGTCATGAATACCAATACCCTCATAATATTGAGGGAATGGTAGGATCTCCTCGATCGAGCGGGCTGGGGCCATTGGGGTTCGTGAGTCATCCCTTGATAAGGGAGGGTGCCGTCGAGAGGAGGGAGTATCAGGAGAGGATAGCGGAGGCCTGCGCCCGGGAAAATACCCTGGTCTGCCTCCCGACGGGCTTGGGTAAGTCCGTGATAGCGGCTTTGGCGATAGCCAAAAGGCTCGAGGGGTCCGAGGGTGGGGCCGTCGTCCTCGCTCCAACGAAGCCCCTCGTCCTCCAGCATTATGCCAACTTCAGGAGGGTCCTGAACTTCGGCGATGAGGAGTTCGGGCTGGCGACGGGGGAAGTCCCACCTAGGAGGAGGGATGAGGTTTGGCGGAGGCGAATAGTGTTCTCCACTCCCCAAACCTTCGTGAACGATTTGATAGTAGGCAGGATAGATTTAAGCAGGATAGCGATCCTCATAATCGACGAGGCGCATAGGGCCGTCGGGGATTACGCCTATTCCTACATCTGCGAGCGGTATTCCTCTGAGCCCGGATCTCTGATAGTCGGGCTCACAGCCTCCCCGGGGTCCAGCAGGGAGGCGATCGAGGAGGTATGCAGGAACATCCGCGCAAGAAACGTTGAGGTCAGGACGCTCTCCAGCCCAGACGTCAGGCCATACATAGGAGGCATCAAGGTGGAGCGGGAGGATGTCAAGCTACCCGAGGGCTTACTAAGGGCCCGATCCCTGCTATCTGACTTCGTTAGGAGGGCCTTGAGGGGTGCCAAGGAACTCGGCCTCCTGGGGGATTGGGATTTGGCGAAGCCGACCGCCAAGAGAATCCTCGGCCTTTGCGAGGAGTTGCGCAAAACAGCGGCCGGTGGGGCTGATCCCAAGCTCAGGGAGGCGATAACAGGCCTATACGCATCGCTCCACGCCCTCAAGGCCCTGGAGCTGCTCGAAACCCAGAGCTTGGCGTCCTTCAGGGAGTACATCGATGGGTTGAGGACCAAATACAAGGGCAGGAGGGCGAGATCCCTTAGGGCCTTCTTCGAGGACGGTGGCATCCTAAAGGCGGTGGGGCTCGTCGAGGAGCTTTTGGAACGGGGGGAGGAGCATCCGAAGATCCCCAAAGCGA
The DNA here is from genome assembly GCA_038847005.1 of Bathyarchaeia archaeon. Lineage (GTDB taxonomy): Archaea > Thermoproteota > Bathyarchaeia > 40CM-2-53-6 > CALIRQ01 > CALIRQ01. The sequence goes on from JAWCOP010000006.1 coordinate 8,419, forward strand.
TCGAGATCGTCAAAAGGGAGCTCGGGAATGGAATCGAGAGAATAATAATCTTCGCCAATTATCGCTCGACGGCCAAAAGGCTCGCGGAGGAGTTGGCCGCGGCAGGGGATGAGATCAGGGTCGCCAAGCTGGTGGGACAGCTCAGCAAGGGCGGGGATAGGGGGATGTCCCAAAGGGAGCAGGCCGCCATCCTCGAGGGCTTCAGGTCCGGGGAATACAACGTCCTCGTAGCCACGCAAATAGGCGAGGAGGGGTTGGATATATCGGAGTGCGGCGCGGTCGTCCTATACGATTGCGTCCCGAGCGCCATAAGGTCCATCCAGAGGAGAGGGAGGACCGGGAGGAGGGGGCCGGGCAGGGCGATAATGCTCGTGGCCAAGGGGACTAGCGATGAGGCCTATTATTGGGTAGCCAAAAGGAGGGAGGGCGAGATGGGCCGGACGCTGGCAGGTATGGCATCGGCGGCTTCGCCAAGGGGCCAATTCACATTGGAGGGATTCGTCAAGGTCGGGGGCGGGCCCGGCGGAGGGCCGGAGGTGAGGGTGATCGTAGATTCGAGGGAGATGGGCTCAGGCGTCGTGAGGGAGCTATCGAGGCTGGGCGCGAAGCTGGATTGCAGGTCGCTCGAGATAGGCGATTACCTCGTTTCGGACAAAGTCGCGATCGAGCGGAAGATGGGCGATGACTTCGCCTCCTCACTCGTCGATGGAAGGCTCTTCAGCCAAGCAGCAGAGTTGAGGTCGGCCTATGAATCGCCCATAATGCTCATCGAGGGCGAATACCTCTACACCGGCAGGGATGTCAAGCCCGAGGCCATCCTAGGCGCTATATCGAGCTTGCTAGTGGATTACGGCATCAAAATCATGTGGACTAGGGATGCTGCTGAATCCGCGCTGTTCATCTATTCGCTCGCCAAGAGGGAGCAGGTGGAGGAGGGTAGGACTGTTAGATTGAGGAGCGAGAAGAAGCCCGCGAGCCTCAGGGAGATTCAGGAGTACCTAGTGGCCGGCTTGCCATACGTGGATTCGATCAGGGCCAAGAGGCTCTTGGAGAGGTTCGGATCTCCGGAAAGGGTCTTCACCGCCTCCCAATCGGAGCTGAAGGAGGTGCCGGGCGTGGGGGAGAAGATATCCGAGGCCATAAGGAGGGTCCTATCGAGCAGATATGAATGCGGATATGGGGAGGAGGGCGATTGATTAGGCCCTTCCTCCCTCGGAGAGCCTCTTGAGCCTCTCGAGGGCCGAGAGCCAAACCGAGAGCGCCTCCCCAAGGGCCCTCGATCGCTCGGGATCGCTCTCCGCCCTCATGAGCTCGTTCAGCTCCCCTATCTTCCCGAGGATCGTTGACTCCACCATTTCCAAGATCTTCCCGCCGAGGGCTTTTTGCTCATCCTCCGCGATCCCAACTATCACGACCGGGCGGTTGCATTTCGGGCATATTATATCCTTGCCGACCTTAAATAGGGGGGAGGCGCAGACGGGGCAGGACTTGGAAATCATCGCGGCGCCGGACTTGAGAAGCTCGGCCATCCTTTTGACGTCCTCGGCCAAATTGAGCCCCCGAGAAGAAGAAATATAGGCTCGTTCTATAAAGCCCTTCTTGTAAGGAGGGTCTGGAGGGCGGGCCCGGCTTGTCGGCAAAGAAGGCGAAGAAGAAGGAGGAGTATGAGGCGCGGATCAAGCAGGCGATTGCAGTATTGGACGAGGTTTCCCAAGATACGACGACTCCGAGGAACATAAGGAAGGTGGCGAAGGATTCGATCGCAATGCTGAACTCCGATAAGTATAGCCTGGCGGTCAGGGCGGCCAACGCCACATCCATGCTTGAAGAGATCTCCCAAGATCCGAACATGCCGCCGTATACGCGGGTCAAGATCTGGAACGCCATCAGCCTGCTCGAGGCGATAAAGGATTAGTATGAGTAGGGCGGGTTTCCGGATCGGGCCCGAGCCGACGCATTGCGGGGGTACCCGAGCCAGGTCTAAGGGGCAGGGTTCAGGAGCTGCGGCGCATCCGGGCGGAGAGCCCCTGCGGCGTAGGCCTTCGTGGGTTCGAATCCCACCCCCCGCACTTGCAAACGTGGTGTGATTATGGTTAGGAAGATAAGGGCTTTTGGAAGGCACCTCTATGTATGCGAGGTTTGTGAGCTGGGCTATTATGAGGGGGGACCGCAATGGCGTGCCGAAGGCGCATATTTCCCGAAGTGATCCAAGCGATTTTAGTGCGGAATGTTGTTTGGAGAGCTCGGCTCTCAAGGCAATTTTTCTAATAAAAGCATTCATATGGGACCTTTCCTATTACGGTAGCTTAAGGTGGCCTTCGAGGTAAACTCTAAGGCTTCGCCTTTTGCTATTACCGCCTTAAAATGCGTTCCCGAGTCCATAAAATCCGGTAGCCACATCTCCGATATCTGAACTGAGACCAAGGCATTATGAAGGATGGACTTCGTCGATACTGGTGTCAAAATCGAACCGACCATAAGCGGCTGACTCACAATAATCTTCCTCGTCATCGAGAAGGGGATGGCGGATGCTTGTCCCATCATTTCCTTGATGCCCTTCACGCTGATGAATGAAGGGGTCCCCTGATCGTCGAATCCCAAAAGGCCCATTCTCGTTCCCCGCCCGGGGACGGGGGAAAGCTAAAAAATCATCGAGCGGCTCATGAAAAAGGTATGGGAACAGAGTGCTCCCACGGAGAAACGGAGCTGCTGGGCGAGCAGAAGGGCGAGAGGGGGACGAATAAATATTATAGATGCCTGAAGTGCGGCAACGTGTTGGTCCTCTCGGAGGAGGGGGTCCTCTACGAGATCCCGGGGAAGAAGGCCCTCGGCGATCTCAAGGGCTCCCGCCCCAGTTCCGATTGAGCTCAACTGATCGATCCCACCCAAGGCCTTCGGGGGCCTATGCCGCCGGATTTTTTAAAGCGAAAGGATTGCCGGGTCGTGTTCCGAGGGGAAGAGCGGCCGGGAGGGCGAGTGCCACCAAGCTTTATATAACCCCCCTTTGGGGGAGGCCTAAGCGCGATGAATGAAAACCACAGGAGGGCCTTGAAAAGCGGACTTCTATCGGTGGAGAGGTGCCTCCATGAAATAGAGGATGCCCTAAGATCCCATCGCTCGAACTCTGCCCTATATTCCATTCGAAGGGACATCGGCCCAAGGACTGAAACGAGGATTCTGATCGCGATCAAGTCAATGCTCGATGAGATTGGACGGATTAAGAAGGAGTTTGGACTGAGCGTAGATGAGGAATCCCTCAAAAGCAGGGTTTACGCGGCTTTGGCGGAGGTCTGGGTTAACCTCGAGGAATTGAGGGGCGAGAGGATGAGGGCATATGGATGGATGGCCGAGGAAGAGGAGAGAGTTTTAGAGCACCACATCCTTAAGTTATTAAGGATTTGGGACGATCTCCACAATACATTGAATGAACCTGATCTTTTACAGCGGGATCATTCTTAACGAATCGAGCGACATGAGCCGGTCCGCCCGCCTTGTGTAAAGCCCCTTTAACCTGAAAGATACCTTTTGGGGGGAGATGGGGAGTAGTGCTACGAGAAAAGGGCGGGATAACCATCCCAGCCCCAATCAGGAGGCCCTTGGGCCTCCGGGAGGGGAATCTCGATCGGCGGCCGAGAACCTTAAAAGGATCGAGGGCGGGGAGGAGGTCGCCATCTCAACCCTAACTACAAAGTCTGCGGCTACCTCAAGTATAGGGGCGGATTGGATGTCGTGCCAAGCTTTCTGGCCTTCCTCCGCCCCTGCCGGACCTTCTAAAAGCTGATACGACGTTCATCGATCTAGTCCGGGCTCAAGAAATTCGCGTCGAGTACAACCTCGATCGGAGGATTTGGGACGATTTGGTCATCGCCGCGCGGATAGAGTGGCTTGGGATCGATGAAATCTACCCCAACGATGAGGGCTTCGATCCCAAGGAAGGGGTATTCGAATAATCCCTCCAAGCCCCACCGCCGAGCGGAGGCCGCCGGGGCGGGACCGGGTCCCGTTTATTGGCATCTGATTTCACTAATCCTGATCGCAGCGAAAAAAGCGGGGAGGCCCCGGTGAAGAGGGGGGCTATTTGGGGCTATCTCCTCCTCTTAACCACGAGGGCCGAGAGGAGCGCCGTGGCCAAGATGGCGCCCAATACCCCCGCGATCATCATCCTCTTATCCAACGCGACTACCTCCTTTCGACATCCGATCCCTTCGGGCTCGATGAGAGATTAACATTCTTTAAAGGAATTATTCAATATCTCAATCCATCGGATGCCGAGTTATCGGATATCAAGATATCATATGGCCCCGATGCCGCCGCGATTCCGAATGAATGCGAAGGGAGCCGTTGGCCGCTCCCAAATCACTAATTCATCCACGACCTTCGCAAGGGGATTGTCAGGCCGTGGGGATCCCCGTCGGCCTCGGCGAGCGAGGCCATTAGGTTGGGGCCTTTCAAAATCGTTTAATATCCAGCCCCGCATCTGGGGCGAGGAGCCGCAAAGGAGGTGGCGATGATGAAAATCGCGATTTTGGGAACGAATGGGGTATACGCCACGAAAACCGGCAATACCTCATGCATACTCCTAGATACTGAGGGGCGCTATGTGATCCTCGATGCCGGCGACGGGATCCATAAAGCCAAAGGATGCCTAGAGGAGACGAAGCCGACCCATATCTTCCTGAGCCATTTCCACTTGGACCACATCATTGGCCTCCACCTCCTCGACGAGTTCAAATTCGAGGGCCCATTGCGAATATATGGGAAGAGGGGGGCGAGGAGGACCTTGAACCTGATCCTAAACGAGCCGTTTTCGAGGCCCTTGGCGGAGCTCCCATACGAGGTCGTCATAGAGGAGCTGGACGAGGGATGGCATGAATACCCGTTCCGCTTCTGTTGTATGCTCCTCCCCCATAAGGATCCATCGCTCGGGTACAGGCTCGAGTTGGATGACAGGGTGATAGCGTATTGTACGGATACGGGCCCTCATGGGAACATCCTAGAGCTCGCCAAGGATGCGGATGTCCTCATCTCAGAGTGCGCCCTGAGGCCAGGCCGCGCCAGCGAGGAGTGGCCACATATGAACCCGGAGATTGCGGCCAAGGTCGCCAAGATGGCCAATGCGAAGCTGCTGATCCTGACCCATTTCAACGCGGCAGAATATGGAACGATTGAGGAGAGGGAGGAGGCGGGGGGTAGGGCTAAGGAGATATTCGAGAATACGGTAGTGGCCGCCGATGGGATGGAGCTGGAACTATGAGGGGGCCCGGCTCATTTGTAGACTATGTCGCCGGGGCGCACGCGCTCTTTGACCTTGAGCCCGACCGATTGGCCGGCCTCGGCCCTTTGGACGGGCTTGTGTTCGATCTGCATCGATTCGGCTATCTGTTCGAAGTTCGTATTCTTGCCCCTGAATAGGATCCTATCGCCGACGTTGAGTGGGGCCGATAGCTCTATCACGGCCACGCCTATCTTGGAATAGAAATTGGTCACCCTCCCTATCTCCGTCTTCCCTTCGGACATGCGTTAATCACCTCCTGATCCCATTCCGGGGCCGCGCTTTTTTATTCTATCGCTGCGCGAGCGATAACCGAGGAAGCGGTGAGGGCCCGCGGCATCGTTGAATGGGCTGGGGGAGCGATTATAACTTAGCTCCCAAGGAGAGGTTGCAAAGGGAGCCGCTTGTTTTGAATCTTGAATCGAGGGAATCAAAAAGTCGGTCGGTGGCTTGGTCCGGCCCACGCTTCGGATCGGGGCTTCAGGCGGCGTAAAGCGCTAGAACCCAAGCGGGGATAGCCATCGAGGCCCAAAGCCATGGCTTCCACTCGAATATCTTGCTCCCATCGAAGATCCCGAAGGGCAATAGGTTGAACGCCGCCAACCATAGATTCGCCCGAAATCCCATCTCCCCGATCAAACGGATGGCCCCCATCTCGCCGCCGAAAATGCCAATGGAGAGGAATAGGATCGCGATCGATATGTTCGCCAATGGTCCGGAGAGCGATATGAGGGCGCTCTCCCTCTTCGCGAAGATCGGGAGGCCGATCAGGCCCAAGGGCGTTATGTAAACCGCCCCCGGGGCGGCGAACACAACCCTTCCCATGCTCACCAAGGCCAAGAGGAGCGCCAGAAGGAGGCCGATCTTCCATATCCTAAATTCGGCCCAGCACCCGAACCTTTGCGCCACAAATTTATGGGAAAGCTCATGCGCCAAGAATCCGGCCCCGACGGTAGATAATGAGGCCGCGAAGAATATCGGGAACGCCTTAAGGTCCCAGAGCGCCCTCGCCGAAAAGCAGAACCCTATGACGATCCAAGCCACTAAGAGGTGCTTGACCTCGGTAGCCCCGAAGCCCTGGAACAAACGTCGGGTCCGGGGGCGGGAGATTGGCCTCTCTTGGCGCGGCGCGCGAGCCTTGGCCAAGCCGGGGCATTCGTGCGACTCAGGGAGCCTATGTTCGATGCAAAAATATCCGCCGCAGTAGGAGCAAACGAAGGGGAGCTCGGCCCTAGCGCCGCATTTCAAGCATTTGGCCATTTCGCGAAGGCCACGCCAAATTTAGGTTAACGGGCGATATCTAAACCTTTTGAGCCCGATGCGAACTCCATCCCCATCCTGAAAGCCTCCAAGTTCAGCCCCAACGACCTCTTCGGGACCGATGCCGCGATCCCCTTCTCGAATGCCTCGGGGGGGATCGGGAGGGCCCCGAGGCCGGCCAAGGCCCCCAAAACAACCATGTTCTGGGCCCTCGCGGAGCCGCATCGCCTCGCCAAGGCGAAGGCGTCGATCGCCAAGACGCGAGCGCAGAACCTCTCAAGGACTTTGATTATCTCCCCCAACTCCGGGTACTTTTGGCCTTTTAGAAGGGCCGCCGTTGGGACTATGGCCTTGGTATTCAAAATGACCGATGTCCGCTCATTCGAGAACGGCAGGGCCCTGAGGGCCTCGAGGGGCTCCAAGCCTACGATGACGTCAGCCCCGCCCTCAGGTATGGTGGGGGAATATATCCTCCCACCGATCCTGACTTGGGAGATAACGGAGCCTCCCCTTTGGGCCATTCCATGTATCTCGCTGATAGATGCATCGAGATCCCTCGCTAGAGCAGCGTTCGCCAACGCCGTGGCGAATAGGATCACGCCTTGGCCCCCAACCCCCGCTATGACTACGTTCCTAGTCCTCATCGCCCGACGCCCCAATGGCCCCTTGGGGGCATATCTTGGCGCAAAAGCCGCAGCCGTTGCAAAGGGAGGGGTCGATGGAGGGCCTTTCGCCCTCGAGCGTTATCGCGGGGCATCCGAAGCGATTGAGGCATAGGAGGCAACGGGTGCATTTGGCATCGTCAATAATGTATGGGGGCCTCCTCCCCTCGGCCCTCCTAGCCTCTAGGATGGCGCATTCCCTCCTGAAGATGAGGACCGAGGGGCCCTCGAACGCCAGCGCCCCCCTCAGGGCCTCGACGGCGGATTTCAGGTCGAAGGGATCGATCGCCCTAATGAACTCCACCCCGCAACCTTTCGCTACCTCCTCTATCAGGATCCTCTTCGATGGCCTGCCAAGCGAATCGAGGCCGGAGCCGGGATGAGGCTGGAAATTGGTCATCGCCGTCGTCATGTTATCCAGCACGACGTAGACG
>JAWCOP010000007.1:0-15892 GCA_038847005.1 Bathyarchaeia archaeon
CCGAGATCGGGCAAATCCCAAGGCCGTTGAAGCGCATCGGAGGATATATCCCCGGCGGGAGGCGCCCCTATCCATCCTCGATGCTCATGTGCGCCGTCCCGGCCTTGGCGGCGGGCGTTAAGGAGGTGGCGATCTGCACGCCGCCGGGCGAGGGTGGGCGAATCCATGACTCCGTCCTGGCCGCGGCCGAGGTATGCGGCGTGAGGGAGGTTTACGGGATCGGCGGAGCCCAAGCGATAGCGGCGTTGGCATACGGAACTGAGAGCGTCGAAAAGGTGGATAAGATAATTGGCCCCGGGAACATCTACGTAACGATCGCGAAGCTCCTCGTGAGGGACGACGTCGCCGTCGACCTGCCGGCCGGGCCGAGCGAGATCGTCATAATAGCGGATTCAACGGCGAACCCCAAGTTCGTGGCCGCCGATCTATTGGCCCAAGCGGAGCACGGCCCGACCTCCTTGGCCGTATTGCTCACGGATTCAAAGGCCTTGGCGGAGGCCGTTAGAAGGGAGATCGAGGAGGAATTGGGCCCCTCCGCGGATCGGGCCGCCGCGGAGGCCATAAGGGGGAACGGCGCGATCGTGATCCTCAAGGGGATTGGGGAATGCGTTGCTTTCGCGAACGCGATCGCCCCGGAGCATTTGGAGATAATGGTCAAGGAGCCGAGGGCGCTGTTGGGCTCGATCGAGAATGCAGGCGCCGTATTCCTAGGGGATTACTCGCCCGTCGCCCTAGGGGATTACTCGGCGGGCCTCAATCACATATTGCCGACGCATGGATTCGCCAAATACTACTCGGGGCTCTCGAGCTTGGATTTCGTGAGGTGGCTGAACTATCTGGAATGCTCCAAGGAGGGGTTCGAGAGGCTATGCGGGGCTGCGATCGAGCTGGCGGAGATCGAGGGCTTTCGCCACCATTCCAAATCCATTAGGGCGAGGCTTGAGGGGGATGGGGGCCCATGAGGCGCTTATCCGGGATCGATCTGCCGTATATCGCGAAGGGCTTCGAGCCCTCAATGATCCGAAGGATCTCGGTGGATTTCGACGGAGTCGTATCCAGCGCCAATAGGGCCTTTTACGAGGGGATCGCCTTGGCCGTGGAATACTATTACAGGGCCATACTGGGCCTCGGGGGGGCCGCGGGGAGGTTGGTGAGCGAAGATGAGATATCGGCCCTGAAGGAAACCGGGCTCTTCAATAACGATTGGGATCTAACGCGCATCCTCATAGCCTACCACCTCGCCTTGGCCTATAGGAAGCTTGGGGAGAAGGGGGGCGAGGAGGAGTTCCTCCAAATGCTCGAGGGGCTGGGGAGGATGGGGCAAGGGGATCCGATCGGCGGGATCCGAGGGCTTGGGGAATACATGCGCTCAAGGGGCTTGGATCTGGCGGAATTGGCCAAGGGCAAAAGGGCCTTCCCGATCAAGGGGCTGGCCTCAAGGCTCGGGAGCGCGGGGCTGGGAGGGGAGGGGGCCCTAAAAGGCCTCATCGAGTTCCTCGCGCCGATCCGGGGAGGGAGTCATTTGAATCGCCTACTGGGGCGCTTGGTCGGGTTCGATGCGGGGGAGGGAAACGACCTCGTCAAGGACCTCTTCGAGGAGATATATCTCGGCCCGGATCTTTACCGGAGGTTCTATGGGAGGGATCCCCGATTTGGCCTCCGAGCGGGCCTCATATCCCTGGAGCGCCCATTGCCAACCGGGGAAACCCTGAGGAGGCTCTCCGATAGGTTCGAGAGGTTGTGCATATATTCCGAGCGCTCGAGGGCGCAGGCCGAATACCTTTTGGAGGAATGGGGGCTCTTGGAGCACTTCGATTTATCGAGGTCCGTCTTCGTGGAGGAGATCGCGGGCTATGCCTCCTCAGCGGGCGTCCCTCGCTCCGCCATGGGGAAGCCTAACCCAGAGCCCTTCCTCAAATTCTTGGCCTCCCTCGGCGAGGGCCTGAGCGCGATCTACGTTGGGGATTCGCTCTCGGACCTTTACTTGGTCGGGAACGCCAAGGCGATGGGATATGGGGGCGTTCACTTCGCCGGGGTCCTGAGCGATTGCCGAGATCCCGGGGCCATGGCCTCGGCATTCCGAAACGGCGGCGCCTCGGCGATAATGTGGGACCTTAACCAGTTGCCGGAGGTGCTAGGCGCTTGAGCGAGGATGGAGAGCGAAGGGCCAAGGTGGAGAGGAGGACCTTGGAGGTGAGCATAAGCGGGGAGTTAAACATAGACGGATCCGGTAGGGCGAGGGTATCGACGGGCGTCCCATTCTTTGACCATATGCTCGCCACGTTGGCGAAGCACGCCCTGTTCGATCTCGAGCTGGTCGCGAGGGGGGATCTGGAGCACCATTTGATAGAGGAGGTTGGGATCGCGTTGGGATCGGCGCTCGATGCCGCCTTGGGGGATAGGAGGGGGATAAGGAGGTTCGGCTCCGCCCTGATCCCAATGGACGAATCCTTGGCGAGCGCGGCGGTTGATTTGAGCGGGAGGGGTTCCGCCCACCTGAACTTGGGGCTCCGCTGCGATGCGATAGAGGGCCTCAAGGCCGAGTGGTTGGAGCATTTCCTAAGGTCGCTCGCGGCGGCCTCCAGATCGACGATACATGTGAACCTAGTCTATGGAATGGATGAGCATCATAAAGCCGAATCCTCCATCAAGGCCCTAGCCCGAGCCCTGAGGGAGGCGATCGGCAGGGAGCCGAGGGCCCCCGAGGAGGTCCCGAGCGTAAAGGGGGGGCTATGATTTGCCGAGCATATTGATAGCGAATTACGGAGTGGGGAACCTCAGGAGCCTTTGGAAGGGCTTGGAGCGGGCCGGGGCGCGCGTTATTATGGGCTTGGGCCCAAGGGAGTTCGGGGCCTCCGATGCGATCGTCCTGCCGGGGGTCGGAGCCTTCCGGGCGGCGATGGAGGGCCTCGATGCCGCAAGGGAGGAGTTGATCGCGCAGGTATATGCCGGGAAGCCCCTCCTAGGGATCTGCTTGGGGATGCAGCTCCTCCTTTCGAGGAGCCATGAGAACGGCGTTTGGGATGGGCTCGATCTGGTGAGGGGCGAGGTCACGAGGCTCCCGGGCTCCGTGAGGTTGCCCCACATGGGCTGGGACGAGGTGATCATAACCAAGGATTCGGAGATAGCGGACGGGATCCCGAGCGGAGCCCTAATGTACTTCGCGCATTCCTATGCGCCCGAGCTCTCGGATGGATCGGCGGAGGTGGCCCATACGGAGTACGGCAGGAGGTTCGCATCGATAATAGAGCGCGGGAACCTCTTCGGGACCCAATTCCACCCGGAGAAGAGCGGGGAGCTGGGGACGAGGTTGTTGAGGAATTTCGTATCGATCGCGAAGAGGTGATCCGGGCTGTACATAATACCGGCGGTCGATATAATGGGCGGCAAATGCGTCAGGCTGGTTCGCGGGGCCCCCCACTTGAGGAGGGAGTATTTCGAGGATCCCGTTGAGGCCGCCAAGCTCTGGGAGGCCAAGGGGGCCGAGTGGATCCACGTCGTGGACTTGGATAGGGCAATGGGGATCGGGGATAATCGCGACAAGGTATACGCCATATTGGAGGGGATCGATTCCAAGGTCCAAGTCGGGGGCGGCATAAGGAGCCTCGAGGCCGCCGGAGAGATGCTCGAGAGGGGAGCATCGAGGGTGGTGGTTGGAACGAGGGCCGTCAGGGATCCGGATTTCCTCCCGAGCTTGGCGAGGGCCTTCGGGGGCGAAAGGATCGCCGCGGCCGTCGACGTGAGGGGGGGATCGATCGCCATCGAGGGTTGGAGGGAGGTTACGGGGTTGGATCCCCTTCGCTTCGCGGGATCCCTGAGGGGCGCGGGCTTCTTGGTGCTGACGCTCGCCGATTACGATGGAACCCTCGAGACGCCGGCCCTTGGGCTCGTGGAGGATGTGAAGAGGATCGCGCGGATCCCGTTGATCGTCGGCGGAGGGGTGAGCGATCTCGGGGGCCTTAGGGCCTTGGCGAGGATAGGGGTTTGGGGCGCGATAATCGGGAGGGCGCTTTACGAGGGGGCGCTGGATTTCAACGCCGCCGTGGAGGCCGTCGCGGATGTTGACTAAGAGGATAATACCGTGCTTGGATGTGAAGGATGGGAAGGTCGTGAAGGGGGTCAGGTTCGAGAGGCTCAGGGTCGAGGGCGACCCGGTCGAGCTCGCCTCCTTCTACGAGGATTCCTTGGCCGACGAGCTCGTATTCTTGGATATAACGGCATCCAAGGAGAAGAGGAAGATATTGATCGACGTCGTTGAAAGGACGGCGGAGGAGCTCACGATACCTTTCACGGTCGGGGGAGGGATAGGGGATCTGGGGATGATTCAGGAGCTGCTCTGCGCCGGCGCGGATAAGGTCTCCCTCAACACGGCCGCCGTCAGGGATCCGGACCTCGTTAGGATGGCATCGGATCGATTCGGGAGCCAATGCATAGTGATAGCGATCGACGCGAAGAGGGCCGAGGGCGCCGCGATGGGGCCGAGGTGGGAGGTCTACGTGGAGGGGGGATCCAAGGGGACCGGCCTCGATGCTATAGAATGGGCCAAGAGGGTCGAGGGGTTGGGGGCCGGGGAGATCCTCCTGACCAGCATGGATCGAGATGGGACCCAATTGGGCTATGATATAGAGCTGACGCGGGCCGTTTGCGAGGCGGTGAACCTCCCGGTCATAGCGAGCGGCGGGGCCGGCTCGCCGGAGCATATTCTGGAGGTCTTCGAGAAGGGGCTGGCGGACGCCGCCTTGGCGGCGTCGATATTCCACAGGGATATCCATCCCATAAGGGAGGTCAAGAAGTTCTTGGCATCTAGGGGGATCCCGGTGAGGCTGTGAAATGGGCGGCGGGGCTAAGTCGGAGGGGATCGAGGGCTTGATCGATAAGGTCGATTTCGGGAAGATGAACGGCTTGGTGCCCGTGGTGGTCCAAGACTTCGATACGGGCGAGGTCCTCATGCAGGCCTTCATGGATCGGGAGGCGCTCAGGCTAACCTTGGAGACGCGATTGATGCATTATTGGAGCAGGACCAAGGGGAGGATCTGGATGAAGGGGGAGGAGAGCGGCCATACGCAATCGGTCGTAAGCGCGAGGCTGGATTGCGATGGCGATGCGATCCTCTTCTCGGTGAGGCAAAGGGGCGTTTGTTGCCATACAGGCGAGGGCAGCTGCTTCCACAGGGCCTTGGTGGAGGGACCCACGGGCGGGAGCGCGAGGATCCTCGGAGAGGTTTTCCAAGTCATAAAGGGCAGGATGGAAGCGCCGCGGGCCGGCTCCTACGTATCCGGTCTTGTATCCAAGGGCGAGGACTCGATATTGAAGAAGATCGGGGAGGAGGCGGCGGAGCTGATGATATCGGCAAAGGGGGGCGATGGGATTGTCCACGAGGCCGCGGACCTACTATTCCATTTGATGATCCTATTGGCGTTCAAGGGCATAGGGCTCGAGAGCGTTTATGCGGAATTGGAGAGGAGGCGAAAGGGGCGGGGCGGCTAGGGGGGCCCGAGGATCGCCACCGTCCCAACAGTATCCCCGTTCCACTCGGAAACTTAATAATGGCCACGCCCCTCATCATAGTAGAAGCCAGGAGCGCGGCGAGCGCGTTTGGGCGATGACGACGCCGTAATCGGCCTGCTGAAGAAGATAAATGAAAACCTAGAGGAGCTCGGAAAGAAGCTGGATAGGATAATAGAGATGCAAGGATTCTCGAAGCCCATCGCCAAGGCCATAACGTCCGGCGAGATGCCGCTCGATGTCGATACGCTCCTATCCCTACCGGATCATTTGAGGAGGACGGCCATGGCCATATGCGCCTTGGGGGAGGCAACCGCCACCCAAGTGGCCGCCGAAACCTCGAGGGCTAGGGCGGCCGAGAGCGATTACCTCAACCAGCTCGTTTCGCTCGGGCTCCTGAAGAAAAAGAGGAAGGGCAGGGATGTTTACTTCTACATTGAGAGGTAAAGGGCCATGAAGGCGATCTCCCTCCATTCCTACAAGGGCGGCACCGGCAAGACCTCGATAGCCGCCAACTTGGCGGCGATATACGCCCGCCTCGGGCATAGGGTTTGCCTCCTCGATTACGATTTCAGGGCCCCGAGCCTGAGCGTCCTCTTCAAACCAAACCCGAGGTTTTGGTTGAACGATTACCTGAACGGCCGATGCGGGGTGGAGGAGGCCTTGGTGGATGTTGGGAAGGGATTGGGCCTCAAGGGCGCGATCTTCGCCGGGTTCGCCGATCCCAGCACCAAGGCCATCAGGGATATGATGACGAAGGATAGGGCCTGGGAGATGGGGGCCCTCCATAGGACCCTCTCGGCCAAGAGGGCCGTGCAAAGGGCCCTAGGGGCGGATTACCTGATATTCGATACGAGCCCGGGCATACATTATTCATCGGTCAACGCCTTGGCAAGCTCCGATGCGATAGCCCTCGTCATGAAGGGGGACGATTTCGATATGGAGGGGACGAAGGAGATGGTCCAAGGGATATATGACGTCCTCGGGAGGAAGGCGGGGATAATCATGAACAAAATACCGATGGGCCTGATCGGCGAGGGAGAGGAGGCATTCGCCAAGGGGATCGAGGATGCGCTCGGGATACCGGTTCTCGGGGTTATACCCTGCTATTGCGAATTGATGGCCATTGGGGGGCGATCGATATACGCGCTCGATCGCCCGGATCATCCCTTCTCGAGGGCCCTCGAGGAGCTATCGAAGAGGATGGTCGAGATGTGATGGCCCGAGGGGCTCGGGGCTCATCACCTCCCGAGCTTCCTCTCGTATTCCTCCTTCAGCCTTTGATACTCGGAGTCCGTTATCCTCCCGAGGGCCTTCAGCTCCTCGAGCCTCGCGAGCGCCCTAGCCGCCGCCAGATACTCCAGATCGGGCTTCCCCGCCCGGGCCATTCTAGCACGCCTCCTCCTGAGGGCCATATAGGCGCCCAAAAGGGCCAAGATAGTTGCCAGCGCCGCTAGGGCCGAGCCGGGGGCCCGCCACCAAGCCTCCCTCACGACCAAGCTCAGCGCCGCGGCCCTTATGATCCCACCCCCCGTTCCCATCGCCGTTATATTATACCTGCCCGCCGGCGCGTTCGCTGAGCAAATGAGCTCCAATAGGACCGAGGATGGCGGCTGGGCCGGGTTCCTGCTGAACCTGAAGGAAACGCCCTCGGGCAAGCCCTGCAGGCTCAACTCCACCAAGGAATCGAAGCCGTGGAGGGGTTCGATCGAGATCGCGACCTCCGAGGAGCCCCCCTGCTGGACTTCCAATAAGGTTGGGTGGGCGGAGAGCCTGAAGTCCGGTTTGAAGACCCCGAACGTGAGCTGGGCTTTCGCCTCCCCGAACCCGATCTTCTCCGCAAAAAGGTACACGGTATAATTCCCTGATGCGTACTCGCCCCTGAGCGCGAACTCATCCTCGTAGGACCCATCGGCCCCGGTGAATAGGAGGGCTATGTGGACCGTGGAGCCCCTCGGATCCTTAACCTGAAGCGAAACGGCGGCGTTCGGAACGGCTGTGCCCCGGGGGGTGATCACCCTCCCCCTTATCCTAACGATGTGGAGGCCCGAGCGCAGCTCCGTTTCCGCCGAAAGGGAGGCCTGTATCCCTTGGGCCGAGGCCAGCTCGAGGATTGGGCAAAGGGCCAAGGCGGCGATCAGGGCGATGGCGATGGCTCTTCGCAATCGTCGAGCACCTTCCCCGGCCCTTTAATGGCCGGGTCCCGTTCTGGCCTTTGCGGATGGGTTAAAAAAGGGAGCGCTTCAGCGGGCCCCCGTTGGCCCGATCCGATGGGAGCCTCAGCTGAAGAGCTTATCGAGCCTCTCCTTCGGCGGCTTGGGCGTTAGGAGGCTGACGAGGAAGTACAGGGCGCCGCAACCTAGGAACGTGGCCAATTGCCAATACCCCCATCCCCAAGCGTTGATCGTGTAAACGTAATAGCCCCCCAAGGCGCACATCGCCATCCCATACAATATGCAGGCCATCGCCCCGTACTTCGTGGCCCCCTTCCAATAGAAGGAGACCGCGACTACGAAGAAGAATATGCTACCAAGCCCGACGGCCGCCCCGGCCATCAAATAGGCCAGCAAAGGCGGCGGGCGCACTATGGCCCAATAGAGCGGTATTAGGGCGAAGATCGGTATTAGGATCCTAGTGATCGCCAAAAGGGTCCCCTTGGACGCTTTTGACATATAAAGGCCCAAGATGTCCCTTGTAACGTTGCCCGCCATCACCATCACCATCGCGGCCAGAGTCGATAGTGAGGCGGCGAACACCGCCACCAAATAAAGCGTCGAGAGCGGAACGCCCCCGATGACCATCGCCAGCAGCGGGGCCGCCGCGTCCCTGCCCAATCCGGTGGGCATCCCGGGGATCCCGGCCAGCCTAGGCCCGAAATGGGCCCTGGCCGCCAACCCGACTATCAGGTTCGCCCATGGGACGGATCCGCCGATGGCTATAACGGCCATCATGATGGCGAAGTCCCTCTTGGTGAACTTCCTCATACCGAGGAACCTAGCGACGTTGTGGGGGAACCCTATGGCCATCGTGAAGAACATTATCGCCGTGGCCAAAACACCGATCCAATCGGCGGCGAACTGGGCGGCCGGGACCCCGGAGAGCTTCGGGTTCACCAGCCCCACGAGTTCCGGGGCCTGCGCCGCCAATCGGGCGTTCAATGCCTCGGGGCCGCCCGCGAAGGCGATGGAGGCGATGCCCAAGGCGAAGCATCCGATCGTCAGCAGAAGGCCCTGGAGCGCCAAGGTCCATTGGGTCCCGGTATAACCCCCGAAGGCCAAGTAGACGAAGGCGACGGCGGCGCTGAGGAGCATGCAAAACTCCCAAGGATAGCCCGTTATGGCGTACCAAGCGGTCGCGCCAGCGGTGTATTGGCCCACGGAGTAGACCATAAGCAGGATTATCATGGCCGCGGCGGCCATGGCTTGGGTCAACTTGCTATCGAACCTTATGCCTATTACGTCGGGCACGGTCGCGGCCCCGAACTTGGTCGAGTAGATCCTCATCTTCGGGCCCGTTATGAGGGCCGCCGGCGCCAAGCCCAGGAGCGTCCAAACGCCGGCCAGCCACATCCCGGGCCAGCCGAACCAATAGGTAATTCCCATAAGCCCCAAGGAGGCCCAGCCGCTCATCCAAGTGGCGCAGAGGGCCAAGCCCGTTATGAGGGGCCCTATATCCCTCCCGCCTACCAAGAATAGCTCGAAGCTCGAGGAGCGCTTCTTGGCCATGAAGCCGAGCAATATGCAGGCGATCAGGAAGCCCGCTAGGGCGAGGGCCCCGCTCATGAAGTACTCGGGCGTGGGCTTCGGCGGATCGGGCCAGTTGGACATCCTCATTCACCCCAATACCTCAACCTCAACCAAGTCCCGATCAGGACCAATAGCAAGCTGCCTATAACGACCGCCATCAAGGCGGTCCAAGCGCTCGGCTCAGCCATGTCGGCAACACCCCCATCCTAGCCCGGACATGGGCCGGGCCGAAGATCCGGTATCGTTTTGAAGCCGTTCCAAAAACCGCACCTCCGCCGTTCAGCGCGGGGTGGGCTCAGCGGAAGAAGAAGAACGCCGAGCCGAAGGGAGCTATCCTAAACCCCACGCTTCGCGGCAACTCCAATCGGGGGATGCGTGCGCCTGTCGATATATAAAACTTGCGCTCCCCATCCCTCTCGCGGCGAGGGCGCGCGAGCGAAGGGGCTCCCCCACCCGCTTATGAGCATCGGGCGTCGGCCCATTGGCAATAGCCGGAATGGGCCCATCTCATTTGAGGATCGCCCTGAGCGGCCTCAGCACCCTCTTCAGGGGATCCAGCATCAAGCCGAATATCTCCAAGGTCACGGTGCCCAACAGATCCTCGTCCCCCGGTTCGCCCAAGATTATCGGGCTGTGATACTCCCCGTGGGGCGGGAGCTCTATGATCGCCTCGGAGATCTGGCGGGATACCGCGGAGCCGTCGGCGAGGATGAGCTCCACGGTCCTCTTCGGCTCCAAGCCCAAGCGCTCCCAGAGGCCGCGCCGGAGGACCGTATAGGTGGCGCCTGAGTCAACGAGGAATCTAACCCTCTCCTCCCTACCCCTCCACTTCACGATGCCCTCAACGTAAACAATGCCCACAAGGGGTTCGCATCCGAGTTTGGCAAATAAACCTTTCCGGCTCGCCGAATCCCGGCCTCAATCGGCGCCCGAGGGCGATGGCAAAGTCGACCCGGCGTAGGGCATGATTATTATGGAGGCATCGCTCCCATGCGCTTTAAGGGCCGCCCTGAGGGCATCGTCGACGGTATTGGCGGATTCCATCAAGCCCTTTCCCCCTAGGGCCTCGGAGATTATCCTCTGAAGCCCCGGGCCCGAAACTGCCACGATCCTCGCGCGCTTGGCGAGCCTCGCTATCGCGAAGGCCTTATGGCCGCCCAAGGCGAATCCCCCCTTTAGCCTCTCGATTATGTCGTCAGGGCAGGACGCCTCCATCATCCATTCCTCAAAGGTTTCATCCCCCAACCCCTCGGGGCACTCCGCCAATAATATGATCGTCCCGCCATCCTTAACGGCGTATAAGGCGTTGTCCAAGGCCTTCTGGGCTTGATAGAGGTTTATGTCCTTCGGGAAGCCCCCGGCCGAGGCTATCACTATATCGGCCCTCCGCCCTATCGGGACCTTGTACATGAGGTCGTTCGTTTTAACGGCCGCCCTATGGGCCTCGACGAAATCCCCGGCCACCGCTTGGACGATGCCCTTGTCCTCGTTGAGGACCACGTTGACCATGTAATCCATGCCCGCGATCCTAGCGCCCTCCTCGATATCCTCCCTGACCGGATTCCCATCCACGACGCCCGGCTCGGCCCTTGGGAGCGTCATCATGGAATGGTTTTGTTGTATGGTTTCGAAGGACGAAACGCCCGGCAAGAGGGATTTCCCCCCTCCGCTATAGCCCGCGAAATAATGTATGTCCACATTGGCTATCCCTATCGTGAAGTCGCAATCGAGTACTTGCTTGTTTATCGAAACGTCCGTGCCGCGCCTCGTCCTCCCAACGTATTCCAAATTCGCCTTGTCCTTCGAATCGTGGTTCACGGCCCTTATCCTGCCCAAGATCCCCGGGCCGACCAGCTTGTTCATATCCTCGGCCGTTTGCTTCCTGTGCATCCCATTCGCGAAGAATATCGTTATATCCCCGTCCCCAACCCCGGCCCCGTTCAGCTCATCGATGACGTGGGGCAGGATCTTATGGCTCGGGCAGGGCCTGGTTATATCGCTGACCAATAGGGCGACCTTCATTCCCCTACGGACGAGATCCCTCAGCCTCCCATGGCCTATGGGCCGCTCGAGCGCGCCCCTTATCTCCTCAGCCTCGCTCTTGGCCGGGAGCTCGGAGGGCTTGAGTATCGAAAGGAGGTTCCCCTCGGGGATTTCTACTTCCAAGTCCCCCTTCCCATATTTTAGCCGAACCCTCATCCCATTCCTCCCCCGCTCGCTTCTACGAGCACGAGATCAAAATAAAAAGGAAGGGTTTGGGAATGAATGCCGCCGGTCAATATAGGCCGAGGAATTTCCAATAGGGGAAGCCCAAGACGAACCATACGGCTATGTGGATTAGCGAGATCAAGAGGCCATAGGCCCACCATTCCTTTATGTCAACGTAGCCAGCCCCGAAGTATATCGGCGCGGGCCCGGTGCCGTAGTGGGTCATCGCGGCGTTAAGGTTGGACATGTAGCCGAGCATCAAGCCGACCAGTAGCGGAGGCGCGCCCGCTGCGGCCATCACGGCGGCGAAGGGCGGGAAGAACGCGGTCACATGCGCCGTCATGCTGGCCATGAAGTAGTGGGCGTAGAAGTATACCAAGGTGAGCGCTATGAACGCCATGAGCCAAGTCCAGCCGGAGACGTATTTCGCGGCCGAGTCCGCCATCCATTTCATCAGGCCGAGCTTGTTCAACCCAGCGGCCATGCCCACGAGGCCGCCGAACCATACCAAGGCGTCCCATGCGCTCCTCTCGCCGATCACGTCCTGCCAGTTTAGTACCCCAGTTATAACCATCAAAGCCGCGCCCAGCAACGCCGTGGTCGTGGCGTTTATCTTCAGGGTTTCGCTCAGTATCCATAGCGCCAAGGCCAAGATGAATACGAAGATCAATATCTTCTCCTCCCTCTTCAGCGGGCCCATCTCCTTCAGGTTTTTCTCGGCTAGCCTAGGGGCTTCGGGGCTCTCCTTGATCTCGGGCTTGGTCAAGAAGTATACGAGCAGGGGCACCAAGAAGAACGCCACGAAGCCCGGCACGATTGCCCCGAGGAACCACATGGCCCAGCTGATCTCAACCTTCAGGGCCTGCTTGGCGAGGGACACCAGCAGCGGATTGGCCGCCATACCGGTCATGAACATGGCCCCGGTCACCAAGGTCGTTTGGTATTCGTTGAACATTAGGAAGTTGCCGATCCTCTTGGCCGTGGGGCCCGGCTCGGAATCATAGGCTTTGGCTATGCTCCTGATGATCGGGAATAATACCCCGCCCGCCCTGGCGGTGTTGCTGGGGGTCCCCGGGGCTATGACCAGATCCGTCAGCGAGAGGGCATAGCCCAGCGTTAGGGTCCTCTTCCCAATGGCCCTTATGAAGATCCACGCTATCCTCTCCCCGAGCCTCGTCTTCAGAAAGGCCCTCGCGAAGAGGTAGGCCGATACTATGAGCCATACCGTGGTGTCGGCGAACCCGGCGAGCGCCTCCCCTATGGTGAGGGCTCCGGAAAGCGCTGAGGCGACCACGCCTATCAATACGACGGCGCTCATCGGCAACGGCCTCAGTATCAACCCGGCTATTACCGCTACGAAGATGGCGAAGAGCAACCATGCCTTGGGAGCAACTCCGGATGGCGCTGGTATGGCCCAAAGAGCCAAGAAGACCACTATTGGAATTATCGCGGATGCTACTTTCTTCGAATCCATTTTCATTTACCCCTCAAGCTTTCGAATGAAATAAGTATTGAGGGATAAAAAAATAGCGATTGGATTGCCCTGTATAAAAGTAATTCAAAAATACTATTCAGAAATTTATTCATCGATTTTGGCATGGGCGATCGCCTCGCGATCTATGCGGATGAAGACCTCCATAAAACGTTAAGCCCTCCAGCGCGTCATCCAAGGGAGGTGGCCTCGGCCCTAGAGTTCCTATGGCGGCCGGTCGGCTATTTTGTCCTTATCTCGACCACGTCCCTATCCATCAGGATGTGAGATGGCCCGACCCTTTCGCCCGGGTATTTGCTGGATGGCCCCCAAACCTTCGCGTACTTATAGTTCTCCAAGAGCGAGGAATGTATCCTCCTCGCGAGGTCCGCGACGCTCGATCCCGCCTTTAGGATGAAGGGCTCCCCGCTCGGCCCCCGCTCGTTCGGCTCCTTCGTATAAACGCGGATTATGCCCAATGCCCTCAACAGCTCGGGCCCTATCAGGTCCAAGCCCTCCCCGGTCGAGGCGGAAACCTTTAGCACCGGGATCGCGTCCCCGGCCACTTCCTTGAGCCGGGCGAATTTCCCGGGATCGCCCCCCAGATCGGATTTATTCGCCAATACTAGGCAGGGCTTGTATACCTTCCGGATCCGCAGCAGGGCATCCTCCACGTCCTCGAGGCTCGCATCCCCCTGGATCCTGACGATCGCGCCCCTCAGGCCCAGCCCGAGGACCAGCTTCTTAAGGTCGTCGATCGTGCAACCCACCAGCCTCCCGGATGCGATGATCTTCGGCTCCCCAATGCCCTTCGCCCTCTCGACCTCCACGCTGGACCTGGGGGGGATCGGGGATATCCCGGCGGCATCGAGCCCCTTCAATATCCATTCGAGGTCGTCGGCGGCATCTCCGCTCAGGTCCACCATTATAATGAGGCCGTCCGCCCTCCTGATCATATCGATCGCCTCCGGCTCCAATCCTCCCTCGACGAGCGCGGGCATCTCGACGAGCTGGAACCTTATGTCCTCGAACCGCATGACGCCGGGCGTTGGGATCCTAGTCGTGAACGGATGCGACGCTATCTCCGGCCTCGCACTCGTCAAGGCCGATAGAAGGAGGCTCCTCCCGACGTTCGTCGGCCCCACTATTAATATCTGGGCGGCCCCCTCCCTCTCCAAAACGGGCTTGGAGGGGCCCCTCCTCCTCTCCCTCCGCTCCTCCAGCTCCGCCCTGAGGGCGGCTATCTTCCTCTTCACCTGATCCCTTAGCCTCTCGTTGCCCTTATGCTTCGGTATGGCCGATAGGAACTCTTGGAGGGCCTTGATCTTCTCCTCCGGGTCCTTTATGGCAATGGCCCTCTCCCACTTCGCCTTCGCCTCGGCGGTGAGGTTGGCCGGCATTCCCGGCGCCCCGATGGGATTTTGAAAGGGAGATCCTTTTATCCCTGTCCCTCGGCGATCCGATCCCTTTGCCGCCATCCCACCGCCGCTTCATCCCTTTTCGGTCCCGAAGATTAACGATCCAAGGCCTCGATGCTCGATCCCATTCCAGTTCCCATATCGGCGATCCCCGCCATGGTCAGTCCCGGACCGGGATGGGCTTTCCAGGGGCCCATGGCGATCGCCCGAACCGGGATCTTGGTCGGGGCGGCCGACGGAAGAGAAGGATTATTAATTAGATCCGCCCTAACCGAAGAACATGGGGCTTCGCTCCAAAGCAAAACCCATTACAATATTATTCATGGCGCTCATCCTTTTGGCCCATAGCATCCCAGTAGTCGATGCGGCGCCGAGCGGATCCATAGGCGCCCCCAGCGGGTCCGTTGCGGACAATGTATTGGTGCTGGGCCAAACGGAGCAGGTCACCATCACCTTTAGGAATACGGCGGGAGCTGGCGTTGGCGACGTCGCCTCCACGATCCAATACATCGCCCTCGCCGCCGCGAACCTCAACCCAATGCGCGCGAGGATCGATCCCCTTACGGCCTCATGGGAGATATACAGGCCGGATAATACCATGAGGGCCAGCGGGACCGTCGTTGGCTCCAGGGAGGCGAACGCCATTTATTCCCCCCACTCCACCACCCAAGGGGTTTACTTATACGTCTGGCGGATCGGGCCTCCCAGCGATGACCTTGACGCCTATACCGATCCGAGTCAATTCAACGACGCGCTCAGGGTTTTGAGGCCGGGGGAGTCTATAAGATTGACGATTACCGTGAAATGCGAGAATGAGTTTGGCCAATCCTTGGTCGGAGACTCCGTGTTCTGGTTCTTCTTCAGGGCCACCGAGGCCCATTATGGAGCGGGCAACTATCCCGACAGCATCGACGATATTCCCTCCGAGCATAGGATGAACCTATACTATTCCAATGGATTTTGGCTACCGTTGCACAACAGCTACGACCCGTACGATCCCGACATAAATACGGGGCACAACTTCGGCCAAAACTCTTGGACGAGGGGCCCGACGAAAAACGCCTTCGCCAAAGCGAATAAGATGGTCCATCAGAAGCCCCCTGAAGACCCGCCAGCCCTCAAATATTCGTTTCACATATGCGGCATAAAATTCCACGATGTTAATGGTAATGGCAAATATGACGTCGATATAGAGGGAGTTGGCATCGAGCCCGGGATCAATGGCATTGAGGTCGTCCTCTTGGGCGCGGATGGGAAAACGAAGGCCGAGGAATATTATCCCGGGGCCTTCACATACCCTTCCCCCGAGGGAAATCCCCTATTAACGGGCGAGAACGATCTCCCGGGGGCCTATTGTTTCAATATGGAGAACGTAAATGGAGGCAAGACATACATATTCTACGTCAAATTGATAGAGAAACAGGGGTGGAGCGCGACCACTCCGACAATCGTAGGGCCAATAATATTGGAGGCGGATGCGGATGGGCCTCACGAGCGCCTCGATATCCACTTCGGGAACGTTCCGACCGCCCCGCCTCCACCGC
>JAWCOP010000008.1:0-12551 GCA_038847005.1 Bathyarchaeia archaeon
CTCTCCATCGTCCGCCTGAGGGCCTGTTGCGCATCCCCCGTCATGTTATCGGCCTCATCCAAGACCAATATCTTGAACGGGGCCTCGCTGATCGCCGCCGCCCTAGCGAACTCCTTCACCGTCGTCCTGATGACGTCTATCCCCCTCTCATCGCTCGCGTTCAACTCCATGAAGAGGTCCATGAACCTTTCGCCGAAGAGGTCGTGGGCCAAGCAGAGCGCGGCGGTCGTCTTCCCGGTCCCCGGCGGGCCGGCGAAGAGGCAATGCGGCATGCTCCTATCCTCCACGAACTTCTTGAGCCTCGAAACGACCTCGACCTGGTCCCTGATCTCGTCCAGCGTCCTAGGCCTGTACTTCTCCGTCCACATCATATGCCTCCCCTCGGCCATCCAAATCGCCCTCCGTTAGCCAAGCCTGCTCATGGGCGTTGATAAGATAAGGCTTTGGGCATTCCCCCTATGCCGCCCCGATGCCGCAGGGGCGCGCTTGGGGGCTTTTGGGCCAATTGGGCCGATGGGGCTCAGCGCCAGCTCATGGGAAGAGGCCGAGCGTCTCCAGCGCCTCGGCGACCCTCCTCACGCCCAATATGAAGGCCCCCTCCTTCATCGGGACCTTGAACTCCTCCGATGTTTCCAAGACCCTTTTGAATTGGCAGGTGAGCTTCTTCTCAAGCTTCCTCCTTACCTCCTCCAAGTCCCAATATTCCCTCCTGAGGTTTTGCGTCCATTCGAAATAGCTCACTATCACCCCGCCAGCATTGGCCAATATATCCGGGACGACGAATACGCCGTTCCTCTCCAAGATCCTATCCGCCTCGGACGTCGTGGGCCCGTTCGCCCCCTCGACTATTATCTTGGCCCTGACCCTGCCCGCGTTCTCCTTGGTTATGGCGTTCTGGAGGGCGGCCGGTATGAGGACATCACACTCCACCTCCAAAACGGCGTCGCTCCCAATCTCAGAGTCGCTCCCGAAGCCAACGACCGAGCCGGTCCTTCGCTTATGCTCGATCAGATCCTCGACCCGAAGGCCCTTCGGATCGTAAACGCCGCCCCTCGAATCGCTGACCGCGATTATCTTATAACCCCGCTCCGAGAGCGCGAGGGCGGCATGGGTGCCCACGTTCCCGAAGCCCTGTATGGCGACGGTCGCCGATTGAGGATCCAATCCCTTATGCCTCATGGCCTCCTCGGCGCATATGGCGACCCCCCTCCCCGTGGCCTCCTCCCTGCCTTGGGATCCCCCTATGCTGATCGGCTTCCCGGTCACGACCTCCGGGACCTTCCTCCCCTTAAGCTGGCTATAGGTATCGACGATCCAAGCCATGGTTTGGGGGTTCGTGTTCACATCCGGGGCCGGTATGTCCGTGTAGGGGCCTATGTCGTTCGCCAGCGCCGCCGTATAGCGCCTCGTTATCCTTTCCAGCTCCCCCCTCGAGAGGGACTTCGGGTTGCAGGCCACCCCGCCCTTCGCCCCGCCGAAGGGTATATCGGCCACGGCGGATTTGAACGTCATTAGCGCCGCCAAGGCCTTGACCTCCTCTAGGTCCGTGCTCTCGTGATACCTTATCCCGCCCTTATAGGGGCCCCTAGCGGAGTTATGTTGAACCCGGCATCCCCAAAACACCTTTAGGGATCCGTCGTCCATCCTCACCGGGAGGTATACCTCGATGACCCTTCTGGGGTATTTCAATATCTCCCTCACGCCCTCCTCAAGCCCCAGCCTCTCGGCCGAGCGGTCTATCTTCCCCAAGGTATCTCGATAAAACTCCATCCCGCTCAATTGTCACACCGAATTTGTAATTATGGAATTATTGTCTTAAAAGCTTTCGATAAAAAGGAGCACAAACGTCATTATATCGCCCATTCCTTTCCCACATCGGCTTTTTGGCGGAGGCATGTCGCCCGGCTTGGCTCGGCGGGACCGCAAATCGACCCTACATATCCTCCAAGGATTGGCTATACAAGCCCATTTTCGCCGGGCTCATTACTTCGATTTTATTAAAGGATTCAAAAGGGATCCTTCGGAGGCCTCTCAATGGAGGCTACGTTATAAAGCGCTCCAACTCGGCCGCTGGCCCATCGGCCGAGCCCTCCGAACCAGCCCCCTCGGCCAGCCCCGCCGGCCGGGGCAAGGGTAAAGTAATCCCTCCCCCATGCATCAACCCGGGCGAGGGGGCCTTTGGGCGGCACGAGCTTCGGGGACATACATATCGAATTCGAGAACTCCCCGGTCAAGATGCGCCTCATCAAGCCCGTCAAGCTCAGGGTCTGCGGAAGGGATCTCGAGGCTGGCGCCGGGGCGGAGATCGAGCTATTATATTGGATAGCCATGAAGCTCTCCGAGGCCGGATTAGCGAAGCCGGCCGATTCGGCGAAGATGGACCTGATCCAGCTCTCCAAGATCCATTGGAGGGAAACGGTCCCGGCGACGAGGCAGATATCGGCCATAGGAAAGGATTTCTATTTCAAGATGAGGGAATATCTATCGGAGTTGAGGGCCGCCTCCAAGGCGGATGGCTCCAAGCTTATGGAGCTTGAGAAGGCCATGGGGTTGTTCGAGGAGATATTGAATTGCAGGATCCGGAAGATCCTATCAATCGCCGCCGCGGGCGCCGAATCGGAGGAGGCGCTCAAGAACCTCACGCCTGAGGAGAGGCTGCTGTTGGAAGGCATGCGATCCGGAATCATGGCTTGGAAGGGCTTGGCCCTCGGGGGGGATGCCAAATGAGCACGGCGGAGCTCCAAGAGGGGTTCAGGGAGTTCCTGAGGAGCTTCAGGACCGAGATGGAGGAGCAGAAGTACAGGAAGAGGCTATCCCAAATGGCCCTGACGGGCTCCAAATCGCTGATCATCGATTTCGAGGACCTCATGGCCTTCGACTCCGAACTGGCGAGGGAGATAGTGAACAACCCGGACGAGGCCCTGAGGTACGCCAACGCATCCGTCTTGGAGCAGATGAGGGTCGAGGACCCGGAGTACGCGGAACAGGCCGGGGAGTTCTTCGTAAGGTTCAGGGGCTTGCCCGAGAGGCTATCGCTCAGGAGGATAAGGGCCGATCACATCGGGAAGCTTGTGATGATCGATGCCATAATCGTCAGGGCGACCCCGGTCCAGCCGCTCGTCGTCAAGGCGGCCTTCAGGTGCAGGAGGTGCAACGAGATAACCTTCGTCGACCAGAAGGGGCCGCTCATGAGAGTCCCGCTCTTCTGCGCCAACTGCAAGGCGAGGCAGTTCGATTTCGATGAGAAGGAGTCGAGCTTCATGGATTCGCAGGAGATACGCGCCCAGGAGAAGCCGGAGGAGCTCCCGCCCGGCCAGCTCCCCAGATCCATAGATGTGACCCTTAGGGACGATTTGGTCGATACCGCGAGGCCCGGGGATAGGGCATCCATAACGGGCATAGTGAGGGCGCAGCAGACGATGGCGAGCAGGAGGGGAGGGCTCAGGACCTTCGAGCTATACCTGGATGCCAACTACGTCGACGTATCCGGCAGGGAGGCGGAGATCCTCGAGATAACGCCGGAGGAGGAGAGGTACCTTAAGGCCCTCTCGAAGGATCCATGGATCCTGAATAGGCTGAAGATGTCCATAGCGCCATCGATCTATGGTTATGAGGACGTGAAGGAGGCCATATTGTACCTCCTCCACGGCGGCGTCAGGAAGGAGCTCCCGGACGGCATAAACCTCAGGGGCGATATGAACGTACTGCTGGTCGGGGACCCGGGGACCGCCAAGAGCGCGCTCCTCCAATACGTCGCTAGGGTCGCCCCCAGGGGCTTGTATACGAGCGGCAGGGGATCCACCGCGGCGGGATTGACGGCCGCGGTCATAAGGGAGAGGGCCGGCGGGATGGCCCTCGAGGCCGGGGCCTTGGTCCTAGCGGATAAGGGCGTCTGCTCAATAGACGAGATAGACAAGATGAGGCCGGAGGATAGGGTCGCCATACATGAGGCGATGGAGCAGCAAACGGTCTCCGTGGCCAAGGGGGGCATCGTGGCCACCTTGAACGCCAGGGCCTCGGTGCTAGCCGCCGCGAACCCGGCGCTGGGCAGGTACGACCCCTATCGGAACGTCAGCGAGAACATAAACCTCCCCATAACCATACTATCCCGATTCGACCTCATATTCGTCTTCAGGGATATGCCCGATGAGGAGCTCGATAGGAGGATGTCGGACCACATACTCCGGACCCATCAGATCAGGGCCACCCCGATGCCCGAGGCCTCGCCGTTGCCGCCCGAGATCCTGAGGAAGTACATAAGCTACGCGAGGAGGATCACGCCCACGCTGACCGATGAGGCCATAAGGGAGCTGAAGGATTTCTACCTGAAGATGAGGGCGACCTCCGGGGCCTCGGATTCCCCGATCGCCATAACCCCGAGGCAGCTGGAGGCCTTGATCAGGATATCGGAGGCCAGGGCCAAGTGCTTCCTTAGGGACAAGGTCACCGCCGAGGACGCGAAGGCCGCGATACGGTTGATGACTATATCCCTGCAACACGTCGGGATCGATGTCGCGACCGGCAAGATCGATATCGACGTCATAATGACCGGCAAGCCCAAGAGCTTGAGGGATAGGATGCAGGCGGTCATGGGGGAGATAGCCAAGGAGGAGAAGGAGTACGGGGCGGCGGATGAGGGGATGCTGAAGGAAGCGCTCGCGAGCCAATACGGCATGAGCGAGTCGGAGGTGGCCTCCGTGCTGAACCAGCTGGTTAAGGAGGGGATAATATACTCGCCGAAGCCCGGGCAATACAAGAGGGCCTTGGTCTGATGGGCCCGGGGAGAGGGCTTCGGCCTTGGGGATCGAGGAGCTGGATATACCGGAAGAGCTGATGCGGATCCTCATCGAGAACGGCTATAGGGAACTATATCCTCCCCAAGCCGATGCCCTCGGATCCGGCATATTGAATGGGGGGAACCTAGTCCTAGCGAGCCCGACCGCGAGCGGCAAGACGCTCGTGGCCGAGATAGTGGTCATGAAGGAGGTCTTGGAGAGGGGCGGGAAGGCGCTCTACCTAACGCCTTTGAGGGCCCTAGCTAGGGAGAAGTATAGGGATTTCTCAAAGTACAAGGGCCTCGAGAAGGCTTCGGGGGGAAGGGTCAGGGTCGCGATAACGAGCGGGGATTACGATACATCCGACCCCCACCTATCCAAGTACGACGTCATCATCTCCACCAACGAGAAGGCGGATAGCCTGCTTCGGCATAGGGCCAGATGGCTCGAGGATATATCGGTCGTCGTCGCGGACGAGGTCCATTTGCTAACCGATCCCAACAGGGGGCCGACGTTGGAGGCAACCCTGACGAGGTTGAGGGCCGTGGCCCCTAGGATCCGCGTGCTGGCCCTGAGCGCCACCGTGAGCAACATCGACGAGATAGCCGATTGGCTCGGCGCGAAGCGCGTCGCGACCGAGTGGAGGCCAGTCCCCCTCAGGGAGGGGGTTTATTGCGATGGGGAGGTTTGCTTCAACGATGGCTCCTCGAGGAGGATCCCGCAGGAATCCGGGAACCCCGTCATAGACGTGGCCTTGGAAACGCTCAGGTCCGGGGGCCAAGTCCTGATCTTCTCCGATACGAGGAGGGCGGCGATGGGGATGGGGAAGAAGGCATCCGCGCACGTGAAGCGCCTCCTCGGGAGGAGGGAGGCGGAGCGCTTGAGGGCGATCTCGAGGTCCATCTTGGAGGGCGAGGCGCGAACGAGGCTCAGCGAGGCCCTCTCGGATCTGGTGGCGGATGGGGTGGCCTTCCATCACGCCGGCCTATCGCCGGGGGATAGGGAGGTCATCGAGAGCGCCTTCAGGGATGGTTGGATAAAGGCCTTGGTCGCCACGCCCACTTTGGCGGCCGGCGTCAACCTGCCCGCGAGATCCGTGATAATAAGCAGCCACGAAAGGTACGAGCCCGGCTTCGGAAGGGCCCCGATCTCCGTCTTGGAGTATAAGCAGCTTTGCGGTAGGGCCGGGAGGCCGAGGTTCGACGATTACGGGGAGGCCGTATTGATCGCGAGGAGCGAGGACGAGAGGGATATGCTGATGGAGAATTACGTCATGGCCAAGCCGGAGAGGCTGTGGTCGAAGATGGCCATGGAGGGCGTACTGAGGCCGCACGTCTTGGCGACCATAGCGACCGGATACGCGAGCTCCGAGGAGGGCTTGGGCGATTTCTTCGGGAGGACCCTTTGCGCCTTCCAATATGGGATGGAGAGCGTTAGGCCGAAGCTCGGGAAGGTCCTCTCCTTCCTATATGAGGAGGGAATGATCGAGCTCAAGCGGCGGAGGATCCTCGCCACGGAGTTCGGCAGGAGGGTATCCGAGCTCTACATAGATCCCCTCTCGGCGGTCATAATCAGGGACGGCCTCCTCAACGGCGCGGAGAGGATAACGGAGTTCAGCTTCCTCCACCTCATCTCCAGGACCCCGGATATGGCCCCGAGGCCATACCCGAGGCGCAGGGAATATGGATGGCTCGAGGCCTTGGCGCAGGAGCACGAGGGCGAGTTCCTCCTAGAACCCCTCAGCCCCGACTCCTACTATGGGTATGAGGAGTTCCTGGCGGAGGTGAAATGCGCCTCGGTCCTGATGGATTGGATAGGGGAGGTCGGCGAGGAGAAGATCCTGGAGAAGCACGGGGTGGAGCCGGGAGATCTGCTCAGGCTCGTCGAGAACGCGGAATGGCTCATACATGCGACGAGGGAGATCTCGAAGCTATTGGGCAAGGGGGAATATCTGCGCACGCTCGAGGAGCTCGTCCCCCGGATCAGGCACGGGGTCAAGCGGGAGCTCCTGTTCCTGGTTAGGATCGAGGGGGTCGGGAGGGTTAGGGCGAGGGCGCTCTATAACGCCGGCTATAGGGACGAGGAGAGCCTCAGGAGGGCAACCGCTGGCGAATTGCTCAGCGTCCCGACGATCGGCCCCGCGATCGCGAGGAGGATAAAGGAATATGTGGGCGGGAAGATCGCCCCGGAGGATTGGGCCCTTCTGAAGGGGAAGCGCAAGGGGTTCGAGCAGAGATCCCTGTTGCCCCCATGATCGCGCTCGGGTTCGTTTGGAATGGGCTCGGTCGTAGCCATATCCAGCGCTGGATCGGAGGACCTCTCCGCCCCCTTGGCGAGGATGCTGAAGGCCTTGGAGCATCGGGGGGCCGAGTACGGGATCGCCGATCCGAGCGGGATCCTCTTCCCAGCGGATCCCGAGGACCTCATCGGGATTGGGCCGAGGGCCATGGGTCATAATTTCAAGCGGATCCTCCCCGGGGATTCGCCGCAGCCCATCTCGGCCGGGGGCGATCCGATCGCATTCGATGGGAGGATCTTCTCGCCCGAATGCCGAGGGGGCATTGGGGAGCTCTTGGGGGGCGGGAGGCTGGAGCGCTTCGAGCGCCTCCTAGCCCAAGCCGAGGGGGCCTATGCGTTCGCCGCGCTATGCGGGGACTCCTTGATCCTGGGGAGGGATCCGCTGGGATTGAAGCCCCTATACTTCGGTAGAGGGGATGGAATCTTCGCGGCCGCCTCCGAGGCCAAGGCGCTTTGGGCCATAGGCATAGCCAATGCCGAATCCTTCCCGCCCGGGTCGATCTGCGTGGTGGAGGGCGATAGGCCCATATTCCGCAGGGTCCGCGGGATCGAGCGCCGGAGGATCGAGCGGTTGGGCATCGGGGATGCGAAGGCGCGCCTGAGGGAATTGATGGAGCGATCCTTGAAGATCAGGTTGCGCGATGTCGATCGCATTGCGATGGCGTTCTCCGGGGGGCTCGATAGCTCCATAGTGGCCCGGATGGCGAGCGCGATTGGGAAGGAGGTCCTATTGATCTCGACCTCGCTGAGGGGTAGCGGGGAGCTCGGGTTCGCGAAATGGGCCGCGGGTGAGATCGGCGCTGAGCTCATCCAAATCGAGAAGGGGCCGGAGGATATTTGGAAGGATCTGAGGAGGGTCCTTTGGCTGATCGAGGATCCGGATCCCATGAAGGCGGCCATCGGGATCCCGCTCCATTGGGTTCTAGAGGAGGCGTCGGCGTTGGGCTTCGCCGTTGCCCTGACGGGCCAAGGGGCGGATGAATGCTTCGGGGGCTATATGAAGGCCCTGAGGGCCCTTCGCTCCGGCGGCCCTAGGCTGGCTAGGAAGCTCCTATTCGAGGGGATAAGGAACTCGCATCTGGTGAACTTCGAGCGCGATGAGAAGATAAGCTCCGCGTCCTCGCTGGAGCTCAGGGCCCCCTTCGCCGATACCGGGATCGTGGGCTTCGCCCTCTCCCTCCCCATGCGCCTCATCCTCGACGCCGAGAGGGGGGAGAGGAAGGTGCTGCTCAGGGCGCTGGCCAAGGAGATAGGACTCCCGGATCCGATCGCCAGCCGCCCCAAGCGCGCGATTCAATACTCGACCGGGGTTAACAGGGCCTTGGCGGCGATCGCGAGGGATATGGGGCGCGCCTTGCCGGAGCTCCTAAGGGAGGAATTTGAAGCGATCTTCGGGCAATCCGCGAGGATAATCCCACCGCATCGGGAGGGAGGTCGCGAATCCTCAAAATAGCATAACCCCTTGGGCCTTAGGAATCGGAACTTGCATGGGCCCTCGGCTACGAGATGGGCAATGGATTCATCTCCCGCTCTATGAGCTTCGCCTGCTTCGGATCCAACGCCCCCTCCAAGAGCGGGGCTATTAGGATGGAATCATTTCTCTCCACCCGGCTCCTGTTCAGGTACAAGAAGTTCATGAAGCTCTCGAATCCGTGCTGCAAGATCAAATACTCGATCCCATCCAACAAAATGGCCTTCCTCCCCCCCTCCCTTAGGAAATTATCGATCATTATGGATAGCTCTTGTAGGGATTTGACGGTCCTCTCCCCCTCCGCCCTCTCATCGCTGAGCCATACGATGGGCGTCCTCTCCAAGCCATACCTCCTCCTGACCTTGGGCGGGTATTCGCGCGTTATGCAAAGCCCCTCGATCCCGCTGAGGACGGCGTCGAGGAAGATCTCGAAGGCCCTTCCAACGTCGTCCTTGATCAAATACGTCGCGCCAAACTCCAGCCCGAAGGGCCTCTCATATGCCCCCGTCTCCTTCCTCGGGGCGATCCTCAGCGAATGCACCTCGAACAAGGTCGAGGCGAGCCCGGCGAAGGAATGGAGGATGAAAAGGTCACCCTCATCCAAGGGCTCATCTCCCTTGCCTCCTACGATGAGGAGGCCGTGGATTTCCTCGCCAAGCATTATCGGGGCGTAATGGACGACATCCGTCCCCATGATGCTCGCGCCATCCTTGCCGACGACCTTAGATCCCATCCGCCCGCTCCTGATAGCCTCCAGCTCGATGAAGCCCTCGTTGAGCGGATAGCTCTCCTTGACGGCGAGCCCCTCGGCCCCGCTCTTGAAGGCCCTTAGCCTCAAAACGCCCCCTTCGCGATCCACCAAGAAAACGGCCCCGGCATCCGCCCCGAGGGCGTTGAGGGCCGCATCTAGGATCGAATCAAGGCCCGTCGATACGTCCGGAGTCCTCCTCACCTCATCCCTGAGCCTCGATATCTCCTCAACTTGGCCCCTTATGCGCAACAGCCTCTCCGCCAAGCTCGCGCTCAGCGCTCGGAGCTCCTTGGTCCGCTCTTCCACGAGGGCCTCCAAACGTTCCACATGCCTCCTCAGCTCCTCCTCGAGCTGCTTCTTCTCGGTGATATCCGATGCGACTCCCGTGAAACCGACGACCCTACCATCCTCCATCAAAGGCCGCCCGAAGCCCCGCAGCCAGCGGATCCCCCCTCCCTTATCGTAGGCCCGGAACTCGATTGGCCCCGCTCCCCCGCCCTCCATAACTTCCTTGAATGAGGCCTCGACCCCGGGGAGATCCTCCTGGAGGATAAACCTTGAGAAATGTTGGCCGATAAGCTCCTCCGCCTTATACCCGAACATCCTCTCCACGGCTGGGCTGATATAGGAAATGTTTCCCCTCGCATCGAGGCTGAAGATGGCGTCGTTCAGGTTCTCGACCAAGGTCCTATATTTCTCCTCCGCCCTCCTCGCCTCCCTCTCGGCCCTCCTCAGATCCGTTATGTCCATAAGCGAGGCGATGCTCCTCTTGGTCCCGGGGATCATCGAGATGGTTATGTGGACATCCCTGACGTTGCCATTTTTATCAAACCCGCGGAACTCATAGCTCCTCGGGACCGACTCGGGATCGACCCTTCTCCTTCGATGATACTCCAGCATCCTCCCCAGATCCTCCTTGGCGACGAACTCCGTCCAGCTCTTCCCCTCCAAATCCTCCTTCGCGTATCCCCACAGCCTTGTGAACTCGGAGTTGACCATGGAGATGGTCGTATCCTCCTCCATGATTACCATGGCGGTCCCGGTCGTTTCGAATATCGTCCGATAGAGATCGGATTCTCCTATCGCCCCTTTGCGGCCCCTTCTCTTGCCCGCGCTCCCTCGAGCCCTCATCAATTCCCTACAAATTTCAAGTCCCTACTTAGGCGTTTTCTCAAGCGAGCGGCGATCCCGCCGATCCATGGGGGCGGGACCATCGGGATCGCGGGATGGTATGCGCTCCGATCCTCGGATCGAATCGTTAGGCAGTCATTGGTGGGGCAGACGGGATTCCCATGGCCGCTCGGGCCATTTTGAACCCGCGACCTTCGGCCGCTCGAGGCGGTCTCCAGCGCCCCAGGCTCCCCGATGGCCTCTGGGATCCTGGACCAAACTAGACGACTGCCCCGCCCTTAGAGCCATCCGGGGGCCCTATATTTCTTTTCCCCCGCCGAGGCCGAGGACCCTCATGACCCGCCGGAAGCGCTCGATGGATGGGCCGATTTTGTATTCCCGAAGGGCCTCGATCAGGACCCCTCGATCCGGCATCCCCAAGATGGGCGCGAGCCCTCCCGAGCGCCGGGATAGGAATAGATAATGGGCAAGGGATGTGAGGTTCGATGGCCGCCGGCTCACGCTGGCCGATTCGAAATCCAATATGAACGCCCTCCCATCTCGGGCTATTATAACATGCCCATCCGCCCTGCTTAACTCACCATGATCCAGCCCTATTGAATCCAACTTGAAAGCATCGAAAAGGAGGGCCCCCAAGACTCCCCTGAGAGCATCAGGGCCGAGGCCCAGCTCCAAGGGCCGATCCAATACGCTGGATATATCGTGGCCCTCCACGAACTCCATCAGGAGGAAATCCTCCGAGGCCCCCATCAGCTTCGGCCCGATGCCGGCCCGATTTGCCAGCGCCAGCAACTCGGCCTCCCTAGCCATGCTCGGCCTATTGGCATCGAGCCTCCTCGCCTTCAGGGCCGCCATCCCCTCGGCCGCCTCGGCCTTGATGACCAAGCTGGTGCACCCCTTCCCCAAGATCCGGAACCGCCCTATCTCCTTCGGCCCGCCTAGGATCAAAGCCCTAACGCCCAAGCCGCGCATCTCCGAAACCCTCTTGGAGAACTCCGAGGGATCGGGCTTGGGATAGCATAGCAAGGGGCCATGGAGCTCGAAGGAGAGGCCCCGGGGTACCTCGATCCTCACCTCATCGCCCGAGGCCCAGCCCCCCTCGCGCCCTAGGCCAACCGCTTAGGAAATCGGCTAGGAATTTGCCGAACTTCGGGTTCCCCTCCAAGAGCGAGGATGCCCGGTCGTTTATCAATATCTCATGGCCCCTTTCGATTGCATCGGCGATCCTTTTCGGGATCCCCAACGCCCCCCCTCCCCCCTTCACAAACTCCTCGAGCGCATCCTCGACCCTCCTCAACCTCCTCAGCTTCTCCACGGCCCATCTATCGCCCCTCACCCAAGGCTCGCCGACCGTATCCTCGGCGCCCCTATGCTTCCTCAAGAACCTCTCGGAATCGGCCCCCTTGAGGACCGGGGGGCCCATATGGAGCTCCAAGGGCGGCAATTCCCCCGCCTCGAGCTCGAATGCTATGGCGCTCATCGATTCCTCATCGGTCCAAGCGGAGGCCCTATAGACCTTGAACCCCTCCCTCTCAAGCGCTCGCCTAAGGGCCGCCTCGGATTTCCTCAGCTGGCTCCAAACGACGTCCACAACGGCATCGGCCCTTCCGAAGGCCAAAATCGCGAGGCAGGAGCCCCTCCTCGCGAGCTCGGCCCCAAGCTCCCTTGGGCCGAGGATCGCCTCCCTTGGGAAGAAGAAATCCCTAGAGGGCTCTTCCAAGAACGCCCTGGCCAAGGCGACGAACCTCCAAAGGTTCTCCTCCGAGAGCGCCGAGGCTAGGTTCCTGTTCCTATCGACCGGGTCGATGACTATCAGGGGCTCCCGGAAGAGCTCCCCCGCCTCCCCCTCCCTGCCGGAATAATGGCCCTCCACGTCTATTATCTCGGGCCTCCCCCAAGCCGAGGCGCCCTCCAAAAGGGAGGCGAAGGAGCCATACTTCAGGATCAGGGTTTCGCAAAGCATCCCGCTGAAACCCCTGACCTTGGCATCGGCCCCATAGAGGCCGTTGGCCTTCAGGAACCTCTTCAGAAGCCTCACCTCGTCCTTCTCCCTTTCCCCGAGCCTTTCGATTACGTACTGCGTATGGTATGGGGTCCGATCCGTGGAGCTGAGCCAATCCCCGGG